>NZ_JAAIUN010000051.1:0-10306 GCF_013317245.1 Blautia sp. MSK.20.85 | reverse complement strand
ATGGAAAATGAAATTTGCCGAAAGGTGTGTGAAAAGAATAAATATAATAGTTGGATGAAACTGATTGGAAATTATTGTTTTCAAGTGGTGTAGGATAAAATAGTGGCTTGTGAAAAGCTGATTTTGATGTTAAGATGAAATTGGGATAGGAGACATTTAGGAACCTATCCTGACATAGCAAAGAATGGAGGCGAGAATGGACGTGGCGAAAGAAGAAATCGTGAAAACAGAAGAATTGGAAACACGTTACGAAAGATACAAGGGTATCTTAAAAGACCTTACCATCATGAGCGATGTGTTTATGCGGAATGTATTCAAGAAACGGGAATGTACAGAATATGTTCTGCAGGTAATTATGAATAAAAAGGATCTGAAAGTGATTGATCAAGTTCTGCAGAAAGACTATAAGAATTTGCAGGGGCGTTCAGCTATTCTGGACTGTGTTGCCAGAGATTCTGAAGGCAAGCAGATGGATGTAGAAATCCAACAGGACAACGAAGGGGCATCTCCCAAAAGAGCAAGGTATCATAGTGGTCTGATGGATATGAACACATTAAATCCAGGACAGGATTTTGATGAACTTCCGGAAAGCTACGTGATTTTTATCACCAGAGACGATGCACTTGGATACGGACTTCCGATTTATCATATAGACAGGAAAATCGAAGAAGTCAGTGAGAATTTTAAGGATGAAGCTCATATTATCTATGTAAATTCTAAGAAACAAGAGGATACAGAATTAGGCAGACTGATGCATGATCTTCACTGTAAGAATGCAGAAGATATGCACAGTAAGATACTTGCTGACAGAGTATACGAATTGAAGGAAACACAGAAAGGGGTGGAATTCATGTGCCGTGAGATGGAACAGATTTACAGTGAAGGTATTGAAAGCGGTGAAATGCAAAAAGCAAAAGAGACAACGATTGCCCTTGCAGAGATGGGTTTACCTGCTGACAAGATTGCTAAAGCCGTTAAGATTGGCGTCGATGTCGTACAGAAATGGATTGATGAGAGCATGAGTGTTGCACATTAACAAATACTGAATTTCAAAGAAGCTGCCAGAAGATATGATTTTCTGGCAGCTTCTTTTTAAGAAATTGGAACACAAAGAAAAAGTGCTTTCTCAGAATTGATGTGAATAGAAATTAGGAAGCAAAACAATGCGAAGAGATTGTTCACTCGTGCAACTGGAAGACATGTTGGATAGAAATTTATTTATAAGAATTAGTAAGAGCGGCATTGTAAATTTAATGAATGTTGATTCTTATAAAAAAGGAACAATAAATATAAATGGATAAGAAATAAATGTTGCAAGAAGAAGACGTAAAGATTTCGAAATCGCATTCCAAAGATATGATCTTGAATTTAGAGGGGAATAAATGGAAATAGGAATATTATATTTATAGTAGTAAATAAAGCTTTTAATGATTAAGCTTAATGGCATAATCGACATAATCTAAGAACATTGCAGTAATTACTCATGTAAATGTCGTAAAGCTAATATATAATTTAGTCACTCGATAACAAAGTCGAGAATATACATAAGGAGGAAATGCCATGAATCCTAGTATTTCACCAATGGGAAACGGATGTAAATTATGTGCAGGATGTACAGGGTGTATGTTCTGTGGACCATCCGCAATTGCTGCAGCGGGTGCAGCAGGCTTTGTTGGATTTTTCTGAGTAATAAATCATAACAAGCAGAAGACTGGAAGTGAGATTTTACCGCTAGATAGTAATAATTCTCACTTCCTGTTCTTTCTATAAAATAATTACAGATGATAATAGAAATAAGATTGATTATATTGTAGGTTAAACAACAATAAGGAGAAGGTATGTATCTGAGATTAATTAACGTAAAAGCAATAGAAAGACAAAGAGATTCTTATATTCTTGTAATAAATAACCGTTATGAAAAGATGGGTGAATCATTGTATCGCATTAACAAAGATGCTTTAGAAATTATACGTAACCTAAATGGGACAAAAACATTTGATGATCTAGTTGACATGATGATCAGTTGTCATTTAGAGAAGAAAGAACAGGCTAAGTATAAATTAAATAATTTTTTGAATGAATTGGAGAAAAATCCAGGAATTTCTGTGGAGTATTTAAAAAAAACAAATCCAATAGAAATACCAATACTTGGAAATGGAAAAACACAGTATCCATCAGCTATTTCTGTAGAAATTACACATAGGTGTAATGCAAAGTGTTTGCACTGTTATGGAGAATATTGTGCAACGAATGCATTTAAAGATAATACAGAGGAAATAAAGAAGTTACTTAAGGATGCACGTAAAGCAGGGACAAGAGTAGTAGAATTTACAGGTGGAGAAGTCACGTGTCATCCGAGGTTTTTAGAAATCCTGAATGAAGCGTATAATCTTGACTATTCATTAGTAAGTATACTATCGAATGGTTTATTTTGGAATAAAGAATTGTTCGCACTGATTGCAGAACATAAGGAGCAGACAGTTGTACAAATCGATTTACACGGAGATAATGATGATTATATAAATTGGTTTATGGGAACACAAATACCCAATATTACTCACCGTGTTAAAGACACAATTATGAGAATTAATAATTCAGGAATACTGATGAGAGTTGTTACAATGGTAACACCGCAAAACATTGACCAAATTGAAAATATTGCAGGATGGGTAAAAGAAGCAGGTATCGAAACTTATGGTATATCAGCAATTACTCCTATGGGAAGAGCTGATTTAGAGGATAAAAATAATTTGCTTTTAAAGACATTAGAACAACATGAAAGGGTTGGTAAAGTAATAGAAAACATTAATACCCGATATGGAAAAGGGTTTTTATATAAAATTAAAGACGGAAATAGCAACGCAAAGAATTGTGGAGCATTTACATCGAATCCTTCAATAACGCCAGAGGGAGAAATCAAATTTTGTGCAATGGATAACCAGACAGTGATTAAATCTTTGGGAAATGTATTTAAAGAGGATATCGGACAGTTGTTTTCAAATAATTATCAATTAATGAATATGATTCGTGGTATACAAGCTCCAGATTATACAAGTAAAGAATGCTCAGGGTGTGAAAAAAAGTACTTTTGTAGTTATTGCATAATACGTGGGTTAGTAGCTGCTAAAGAAAAAGGCTTTGAAAATTGTGCATGGTATTCCCAATATATACCAAATGAGTTTAGGAGGCTGTTAATATAATGACAAATATTATTTCTATTTACAATCTTTCAAAAGCGTTTGATGGTAAGAAATTATTTCAAAATTTTAATTTTACTGTCAAGAAAAATTCTGTCCATGCCTTGATAGGAGCAAATGGAGCAGGAAAAACTACACTATTGCGTTTACTCACCGGATTATACGAACCAGATGAAGGAAAAATATCTGTATCGGGTAAACATGCAATGTTGCTTGAGAATGATTATTTATATGAGGATAAAACAGGTTTGGAGAACTTGAAAATCTTTGGGTTGTATTTTGGATACTACGTAAAGGACTATAAGAAATATAGTGATTCATTAAATATTACAGAACATTTATTGAAACGTGTTAGTACGTATTCAAAAGGAATGAAAAGAAAATTGTCAATTCTAATCGTTATACTAATCAACAGTGAGATTATTTACCTTGATGAGCCAACATCAGGGGTAGATCCGTTGTCTCGTGTTGAAATAAGAAAGATTATCCAGAAACTAAAGGAAGAAGGAAAAACAATATTGATTACATCTCATGATTTAAGTGAAATTGAGAAAAGTGCAGATTATGTCACTATGATTGAAAATGGTAAGGTTGTTTTCAATGAGGATATAGATAACATAAAAGGGACAACACTGGAAGAGTTATTTATAAAAGAAGGTGGAGATTATGAATAATATTAAAAAAGCTGTTTTTTATATTATATTTAAGAGTAAATCTACAATTTTTAATATGTTAGGAGTAGGAGTGCTTGGGACACTGATGTTGGTTGTATTTCAACAGGATCAATTTTATTCAAAAGGAACAGATTATCTTATTTTAGTTTTTTTTGTAGTTCTTTTAGGATGTACTCTTCTTCAGGCAAATTCTATAATAATAGATTTGACAGTGAAAGATAAAATGAGTAAACGGATGGAGTTTTTTTTAGCATCAGGGATTGATTTAAAGTTTATTATTAAGGCCTACACAATACAAATTTTAAAAGCATCAATTATAATTCCTTTTATTATATTTGTATTAGGTTATTATCTCATAGATTTTAAAATTTCATTTTTTGGTATTATAGCCTTTTTTATATCGACAGTAATAATGAGTTACACTGAAGTTCTATTTTTCAATACAATTACATTTTCTGTAGAAAAATATAAGTTATTTAAAAATATGGTCTTTTTTGGAAATTTTTTTCTGATTTATATTAGTGCTATGTGTGCGAATGAAATTGTTGAATTTGTATCAGGTTTAAATATTAGTATGTATATTTTTATTATTATTCTGAATATAATTGGTGCGACAATTTTAGCTGTTATTTCTTTCAGAAAGATTTCTAAATTAGACAATGAAAGTGTTGTAAGGAGTGTTGGACAATGGATTTGACTATTATTAGGATTCATGTGAAAAAAATTTTAACAGGTAATTTTGTTTTTATGAGTCTAGTAGCAATTATTTTTGGTATATTAACCTTATTTAGTAAAGGGCAGGAAAAAATAATTGGCTCATATACTTATATTGATATGCTTTGGAAGGGGTATATTTTTTTATATATTATATTTGCCTGTGAATTAAGTAAAGATTTACTACAAATGGAAAAAATCACAAGAAGAATAGAGTGGTTGATTGCAAATGGGACTAGGCTTCAATCTATCCTTATTAATCATACAGTTTCTTTGTGGATATCAACTCTCTTACTTCTTATGCCACTGTTAGGTATTACTATATACAAAATAGGATCACCTGATGTTGCCCAAATACTTGATTTCTTTACATTTACCTTATTAAGCAGTATAATTATTAATGCAGTTATTTTGGTTATAAGAGATATGAATAAATATAAGGGAATTTCTTTGCGTATATCAGTATTTTATTTTTTTATTTTAATTATTGAGAGTATGTTTTATTCCTGGAGCAATAATTTTATTTTAACTGTTATAATAAAGTATGTAATAAGTTTGTGTGTTAGTGTATTTGTTCTGCGAATGGCCACTAAAGAGAGAATTGTAATGGCATACTACTAGATACGGTAAATGATGTTTCAGTGATGTGGGTGAAAAAGAGTATGAAGAGTAAGTACAGCATATATATTCTGCTCCATATAGCTATAATTGTTATGTGGAGTTTTTTTTATAAATTTAATTTGATTACAAATGATGCTGTAGAGATAAATGCATTATCTATGATATTGTTAGTTTGTTTTATTAGTGCATTATATGTATATATTATGACATCACAAAAAAAAACAGATATAGTGGATAGTATTGATTATACAGTTCCTATATTATTCTGTAGTTCCATGATACATAGAACAGGTATTATAATTTTTGAAATCGCATTTGTATTATTTTTATTGTATAAGGCAAGGAATTTATTAGCCAGGAAAAGATATAAGGAAGAAATAACTGTTCTTATTTCTTATTTTTTGGGATTGCTTTTTTACATTAATCGGTTTGTCCTTTTTTCTTCGTTTATGATAGTATTGGGCATGGCGGTAGATATTTTTGTTAAGTATAAATGGATAAATTTCAAATATGTACATATACTTCCGACTTCTGCAAAGAAGTCAAAATATATTTTAACCTTATGGATACCACTAGTAGTATATATATCTTATATTTTTGATTGGGATTCATTTTGCCTTAATATGATTTTCCAGGTTTTTATGCTATTGTTTGAAATATTAACTATGATACATATAGAGGATAGGCAAGAATTTTATAGAGAAATAAGTTCCTTTTTTTTCTTAACAAAGTATATAAATACTGAAAGAGAGAATTTTTCAAGAATACTTCACGATGATATTGTCCAGGATATCAGAGCATCTTACAATTTATTAGCATTAGAACAACCGGATATTGTGCTATCGAAAAAGGTTTTATTAAATCTGGAAGATCGTGCAAGGAAAATGATGAATTTTTATTCGGCAAATATTTTTCTGGAATATGGTGCCTATATTAATTTAGAAAATATGTTAAATTCTATACAAGCCATATATCCAAATAAGAAAGTTCAATTAAAAATTGATATAAATGAAAAAGCAGAAAAATATCTAAAAAATAAAGTGCATTTAGAAATGCTGTTACAGATTAGTAAGGAATTGATTAACAATATTTTTAAGCATTCCAATGCGACTTATATCAAATACGAAATAAAATTGGACGAAAATATGGTGTTAATAATTAACTGCAAGAGTGATGGGGCGAGTGCAATAGATTATGAAAATATTTTCAAGTCTAAAGGTGGTGTGCTACTTTTGAGGGTGCTTGTAGAGGCAAACAATGGGAAATTGACATATAATTATTCAAATGGCATTTTATGGTCTAGTGTCGAGCTGGAGGTAGATTAGTGAAAATTTTACTATTTGATGATCATAGATTATTTGGAGAGAGTTTAAAGAAATTACTGATAGAGAGTCAATTTGTATCACTTTGCTACTATGTTGAAAGGGAGAATGATTTTTTCCGTACGTTTCGAGAAAAAGAATTTGATATTATTCTATTGGACATAAATTTAAAGAATAGTTCTGAAAAGAATGGATTTGAAATATTGGCAGATATATTATCAATTAATCCAGATTCAAAAGTAGTTATACTTTCTTCGTATGATATGCCTATATACAAAAAGATGGCATTTGACAAAGGAGCTGCGGATTTTATAAATAAGTCTGTTTCTATGGAGGAATTAGTAGAAAGATTAAAGAGAGTTCTTTGTAATAAAACATATTATAATAAAATTCCAGATATTGAGGTATTAACAGAGAGGGAAATTGAAATATTACGAGCAATTTGTAAGGGGGATATAAAGAAGAAAATAGCAAAGAATCTTTTTATAAGTGAACGTACATTATATAACCATATTCAAAATATTTATGATAAACTTGAAGTATCTAATACAGTTGAAGCTTATAACAAAGCAATAAAGCTAGGATATATTGAGCCATTAATGTAATCTGTTCCGAATTTAAGTATTTTTTACTTTTTTTGATAGAATTGTAGGCAGATAATTAACTATAAATGAGCAAGTTCGTGATTTTGCATAAAAGAGAGACACCTTGATTCCGTGTGTTGTATAATGAAAGTACCTAAACAAACATTTGCAACATTTACGAAAGAAGGTGTCTCTCGCAAATACTATACATCATTCTACATTCATATACAACCAGCTTAAGAAATTAAACTTATACAAATTTTATTCCAATCGAGTGATAAATCATCTTATGAGCATTCTGATCAGCATATTTCTTTTAGGATACCATGGGAAAACCACGGACTTTGCTAAAAACAGTTCCTGTCACAGGACTACGATCGCACATTTCCTTAATTCAGGAAAATGGGATGATTCCTCACTTTCAGATACGTTAAAACGTTCTGTTATAGAGATTATTTATTCAGAAGCAGCTCGCACCGGAAAGCCTTTTTTCTGTATTGTAGATGATACGACAGCTTCAAAAACAAAGCCTTCGTCACAGGCTCTGCATCCAATTGAAGACGCGTACTTTCACCAATCCCATTTAAAGGGGAAACAGGATTACGGACACCAGGCAGTTGCTGTTATGCTTTCCTGCTGGTATACTTCTGAAAAAATAATCAACACTTTCGCAGCCGGAGGATTTCATACCATAGGTGCACTGAAAACAAACCGGATGCTTTATCCATTTGGATTCAAAAAGAAACTTAATGAGTTTGCTGCTTTTTTAACGTCCACACGTTCCAATTTTCGCCTTGTGACAGTGAAAAAACAAAAATATTACGTGTATCGTTATGAGGGAAAACTCAACGGTATTGAAAATGCCGTAGTTCTTTTAAGTTATCCGGAAAAAGCATTTGGAAATCCAAAAGCACTGCGTGCTTTTCTCAGTACAGACGTTTCATTATCATTGGACGAAACACTGTCTTATTATGTCTGCCGGTGACCGATAGAGGTATTTTTTCGCCAGTGTAAGAATAAACTGGCACTGGACAGCTATCAGATACGTTCTGCACAGGGAGTCCGAAGATACTGGCTTCTTATGTCAATGGCACATTTTATGTGTGTGACAGGGACTGGTGAATTCTGTTCTTTTGAAAAAGGCTACCACCGGATTGGAAGCATTATTCAGACAGAAAAGTATCAGTATCTCTTCCAACTTGCAAAAGGAAGTAATGATTTTAAGGCATTTATGAAGTTAGCAGGATAATTTTGTGCAATTTTTCAAATTTGCTCATTTATAGTATATTTCTTAACTTCCTGTAAAATTAACTCTCGTTCCAAATAAATGGCTTATTTATGCGGTTTGTGCGTGTTATATCGTTAACGACACGAGAATTAATTAACTCTCGAGAGTTAACTTATAAAACAGTCACAAATCCATTATTATAAGGTTCTCGTACAGTCGAGAGTTAATTCATCAGGAAGTTAACAATATTATACACAGGATCTGTTAATGTACATATCAGGATAACTGCTTCTGGATTTAAGCTCGAGATGTTCATGGAAAGTTTGTATTAAGAGGGCCTCTGAAAATGAGGTCCTCGATATTTTTATCAGAGTATTATAATTGAAAAATAGTAACGAATTTATGAAGTATCTCTGATTGTGCAGATTATGTACCAGAAGTTTGGGCTGGGATTACTGCTTGCAAGAAAGGGAAAAGACTGGTATCGGATAGGATTAGTATTAAAGAAAAGTTCTTTTATTCGATAAAGTTTTCTACGGACAGAGGATATGCGACGAGCCTTGGTATGAATATATATCTATGGAAAGAGGATATTGAAGACGGAGCGTCGGTGATGACAGTCGAATACAGACCTGTAGAATATGGAAAGGATTATGATGTTGTCAATAATCCTGATATATTTGAACTCTATATAGATGGAAAAGAAGTAAAAGAATAGCAGGGTGAACTTTTAACACCGAAATATGTACGATTTCTGTTATGACATGAACTTATGGGAACGTATTGCGGATACTTTGTGAACTTTATCCTGATACAATGATTATGCTGATGAAAGAGGGCATAGATAACTGAATACAAGAAAGAGACAGAAGCCTCAGTAGTTAAGAAAAACTACTGGGGCTTTTTTTCGTGCCTGAATTTATCAGCCAATAACTGCGGATGTGTCCCGGCAGGATGAAGGCGGAGCAGGCATGATCCTAAACAAAGGTCCTCCTTCCGAATTTGAAACGAGCAACAAGATTTCAAATTCAGGAGGAACGGATATGTATATTGAACACCCATATTTTTACGAAGGAAAGTATTACGCAAATATTGATGGAGAAATGATCGAGATTACAAAAGAAGTTGCGTATGCGATGAATAATTTTTACAGAAGCAGCAAGGCAAAAAAAGTTGAGATTAAGAATGAACTGGGTGAGGTTGTGGATAAGATGCTGAGAGAAGTACCTTACAGCGGTCAGTCCATTGATGGAGAAGGCTTCATGATTGAGGATTTTCCAGATCTGAACTGTGATGTGGAGCACTGTGTACTGACAAAAATGGAACAGCAGGATATTCACACAGTGATCAATCAACTGAACTTAGAGGAACGCATGATTATTTATGGTATTTTCTTTGAAAACAAGACACAGACACAGATGGCGGAGATTATGGGGATTTCCAGACAGATGCTGTCATACAAGTTAAAATCCACTCTTAATAAGATGCGTGAAATGTATATGAATAAATTTTTTTAAAAAATTTTTCAAAATCTTTTGCATCTGCCAAAGTCATTTGACTTTAGTAATTAGAGGAAGTTAAAGGACTTCCTAAAATGAACCATGATAACTGAATATCCAATAATAACTGACGTGACATTTCATGCAAAGAGCACGAGGAAGATGCCGCTATAGGATTATAAGACAAAACAAAGATTTTTAGTTCAGTCCGTAATGCTGCGAAAAAGCACTGACCGAAGCCAGCTGGCAGGCTGGTGATGCGATGATATGTATGAGATGCGATACACTTGCAGATCCTGAGAAGTCTGTAACTGGTAAACCTATGAACTGCTGGAGCCTGGAAACGAGAGTTTCCGGGTTGTGGTCCGGAGTATGCATCCGGGCAGGTTATTATTCCCTTCCTGCATATGCGGGAGTAACGATTCGGGGTATCGAGGATAAATAGAATCGAGCGAGCACTGTTTAAT
>NZ_JAAIUN010000050.1:0-11382 GCF_013317245.1 Blautia sp. MSK.20.85 | reverse complement strand
GCGGTATCCCGCCTTAATTCAGATGCTCTGGTAACTCAGTTGCCGAGTAGTTCACCAGATCACTTGGTATCCTGATGGATGCTTTAATGGCAAGCCTTCAGGAAATTTTAAAACTCAGCGATGAACAACTGACTGCTTTTACCGCTGATTTTGAAGCAAGACTGCCAGAATATCTGCGAAATGCACTCCATCCCAAGGCTGTAGTAGCATAAGTGATGCTAGAATATAAATAGTACAAGCCAAAATGAGAAATTCCAAATACACATAAGCATGATACAATAGAAACATGCTGAAGGAGGATCTCATATGGCAAAACAACATGACAAACAATTTAAACTTGATGCAATCCAGTATTATCAAGATCACAAAGATCTCGGGGTACGTGGATGTGCAGAAAATCTTGACATAGGACCAAATTCAACCTTAATGTTTTATAAAAAAATAATTTCAAGAAATAGAAATTTACTGTGAGTAGGCACATATAGATTATGAAAAGAAGAAAGTAATTCTTATTGATAGGCGTCTGACAAATATATACAAGAAAAAGTGGCATAGAAGCAATGAAATATTATCCCATTAGCATAAAAAATAATAACAAAAACTTATTTAAGTAATATTATATGAATAAGTTTATATTGAACTTATTCATATAATATTACTTAAATAAGTTTGAGGTGATCGAAATATGAAATATAATTTTCCAGAAGATTTGAGATCAATTCGGGCGATATTAGGCCTTTCTCAGAGAGAATTTGCAGAACAGATTGGAGTAGAGCAGGTGACTGTTTCAAGAAATGAGTTGGGAAAAACAGTTCCGTCTGCAAGAATTTTGGAGAATGTATACAGATTTGCATTTACAAAAAATATAAGAATAAATAAACTGAAAGAAATGCTCTGGAGAGATGATCTGGAAAAAAATGAGAAATTGCTTTTCCATGGGGCGAAAAGTGAAATTACCGGGGAAATAGATATCTATAGAGGCAGGAGTAACAATGATTTTGGACAGGGATTTTATACAGGGGAAAGTTACGAGCAGGCAATCTCATTTGTATCAGGATTTGAGCATTCATCGGTATATTATATTCGTTTCAATGACACGAGTCTGAAATGTAAGAGATATAAAGTGGACCAGGAATGGATGATGACGATTGCCTACTATCGGGGGGCGCTAGATGAATACAAGGAACATCCAACAATAAAAATGCTTGCAGAACAGTCCAGAGATTGTGACTACATAATTGCACCGATAGCAGACAACCGTATGTTTCAGATTATTAATTCATTTATTAATGGAGAAATTACAGATGAACAGTGCAAACACTGTCTTGCGGCAACAAATCTTGGAATGCAGTATATATTTATAAGTGAAAAGGCAGTATCGCAGGCTAAACTTATAGAACGATGTTATATTTCAGACAATGAAAGGGAATATTATAAGAATATACGATTGGAAGATGCCAAGTTAGGTGACAACAAAGTGAAACTTGCAAGAAGGCAATACAGAGGAAAGGGTCTGTATATTGATGAAATCCTGGTGTAAAGAGGTGGCCGATGAATGAGAAAAATAGATAAAGATGGATTGCTTTTGTGTGAACTTCAGGCGACTGCATTTGAAAACTCTGTTGATAAAATGGAGTCGAGCTCAGAGATTTTTATCAGGCGATTTATGAAAAGTAAAATAGCAAAAAGACTTGATAATGGGTCAGTCCTTGAAAGTAATATTCAGGCAAATGATATTTTACAGTTTGTAGATGAAGAGTATGGAGTTTCGGATTATGGAACTGTAAAATATACCCGCAACGAGATGTACTGGATTGGTTATATCTACAGGTATTTTGCGATTATCTGTGAGTTAACATCAGTACAGGTTTATAAAATTATAAAACCGAAGGAACTGAGAGGATTATTTCTTCCATATCATACCATGGATCCATCTCAGGCTGTGGAGAGGATACTGGAGGCAAAAGAAATGCCAATGGATGAAAATATGGAACTGGAACGTCAATATAAAATATTCAAAAAAATAAGAATGCAAAAAACAAAGAACGAGCAGGCTGGCGTTAAATAAAACGCTCAACCCGCTCCATTGTAGTTTTCAGAATCGTAATATCCGTCAGCACATCGCCGGTTTCCAGTGAATGGTTGGCGTTTTTTGTAAGAAAAAGAGGTACCTCTTTTTGCTGTGCCAGCTTCTGGATAATTTCGGTTTCGGCCCAGGGATCTGCGGTGCCGTGGAAGGCGATGCTTCCGGCCAGTGAGAAAGAAAAGGTATCCGCCAGAGGCGTAAACAGGATGCTTTTCACTGTCAGATCATGTCTGGAAGCATAGGCTGAAGATATGATAGTGCCAAGACTTTTGGAAATAAACAGAATACTTCCATATGAATGCCAGTCAACATTCTGGAGAAACTGTTCGGTATGTTTCAACGCAAGCTCGAAGGCCTGTTCCATTTTGGCACGGTCGCCTTTGACATTTTCGGGAAGAGAACCGTAAGATACATTCAGGATCTGATAACCTTGATTTCTGGCAAGGCGAGCTGCATAGTAAAGGAGCGGTTTATCAGGGCCATATCCGATACCCGGGAAAACAACGGCCAGCTTCGGGGCGTTGTTATCAGCTTCCGCTGTATGAGAGGAAGCTTTGTCATAGAGCATCTGCAGCTGGATTTTTTCCTGGAGCTCTTTTAAGGGAATGGAGATCGTGCAGGAGTCGGATGGAAGGTAATCATAATCAGTAATAATGCCATCCTCTTCTCCGTGATAAACAATATGTGAGGAACCCATAAGTTCCATATCTTCTTCAATATCTGAAAGTAATTCTTCGTATGATTTCATTTTATTTCAAACCTTCTTATTAAAAAATTAGTATTTGTCAAAGTATGTTATGTGAATGTTTCCTTTATATGGGGAAAAGTTTATTTGTGTTCAAGCTTCGCTTTCTCGGCATTCAAAAGCTCAATATTAATATTCTTCTCACTAGCAGTTTTATCAACCCAGAGGTTCAGAGAATCAATAGCCAGGGAAACCTCATCCAGCTTTTGGCTGATATATGCAAAGTCTTTGATTTCATCGTCGGTGATCTTACCGTCTCTGGCGATCTGGATCAGACGGCTGGTGAGAGGGTTGATCTCATTAAGACTAGCGATGGTTTCCAGGATAATGGTAGAAAGCTCGGAAACCTCGATCTCCGGTACATACCGGTCCCCGATCATACACTTGTGAGAACAGTAATAATTGCATAAGTCAGGATGCTTATAGCAGTCAGCCATCTGGATGATGTCGTAAGGGGTTGGTTCCTGCAGTTCGTATTCGATCTTTTCAATCCTGGAGGCAGAAACACCGGTCATTTCCTGGCTGGCTTTTTCGCGGGTCAGACCCTGTTCTTCTCTGTATTGCTGATAAATAGTCTTGTTTTCTCTGGTAAATTGTTTCCCCATGGTTCAGTCTCCTCTGTTAATTCTCCAAAATAGGGAAATATATGAAGTTATTTCAATATATAGATCGTTTATTTTTACAGATGATTCTATTATACTGGATTCATCGAGTGACAGCAAGGGCCGTCAGAGAGAAAGAGGTGGCTGTGTGGACGTGACAAGAAGATTGCAGATGATACGGATCCTGGAAAAAATGGAAAGAGATCCGAAATTCAGTGAAAAGCTTGGAATCATAAATAAATCAAAATTTATATCAGTAAATATAACTGGAGAAAAGGAGAAATTATGTTGACGTTATTATTTATCATATGTATGTTTGGAGTTTTTGGAAAGCTGTTTTTTTTCGGCCTGAAAGCAGCCTGGGGGATATCTAAATTTATATTAACGCTGGTATTCCTGCCGTTGATCCTGATCGTAATGGTAGCAGGAGGACTGATCTCCCTGGCATTACCGATACTTCTTGTTATTGGTATTGTCGGACTGATTGCATCAAAAGCATAAGGAAATAAACAGCAAACGCGGATTATGAATAACCGCCTGGAAAAAAGGAGGAACAATTATGAGTAAGAAAGAAGGATACAGCAGACCAGGTTTATTTGGAGGCATTAATCACTATGATGCCAATGGTCATAAGATTGGGGAAAGCAGACCCGGATTGTTCGGAGGGTATAATGATTATGATGCCAAAGGCCATAAGATCGGAGAAAGCAGACCTGGTATTTTCGGAGGAATGAATCATTATGATGTCAAAGGCCACAAAGTAGGAGAAAGTCGTCCGGGAGTATTTGGCGGAGCAAACCATTATGATGCAAATGGCCATAAAACAGGCCATAGCAGCAAAGGAATCTTCGGAGACTGGAATCACTACGACGACTGATCGAAAATGAAATACATGTACAGTATTATTGACGGCAGATCCACAACAAAGAATCTGCCGTTTACTTATTTGACAAATCCGGTAAAAATTCTGTTGTACAACTGTAGAAAAACCAATTATAATTAAAAATTAAAGGATACAGAATTATCAACAGAATGGAGAAATATATGAGATTAAGAAGTCAATCCGCACGGACTTTATTATATGAAGAAGTAGTAGAAGAACTTTACAGGCTGATCGATGAGAAGCATATCCAGCCAGGTGGCAAGCTTCCGCCGGAAAGAGAACTGATCGAGCAGCTGAAAGTCAGCCGGAATGTGTTAAGAGAGGCATTTCATGTTCTGGAAACCAGAGGTGTGATCGTTTCTCACCAGGGAAAAGGAAGATTCTTAAGGGAACAGCCAGGCCACGGATCCGAGAAACGTACAGAAAGTCTCAGCAAAAATCTGGAACGCTATTCCATGCTGGAAGCTTATGAAGTCCGTCAGGTTCTGGAAGTAAAGGGTGTGGAGCTGATCATCCGTAACGCATCCGAAGAAGACATTGATGATCTGGAAAAAGCTTACAAAAAAGTGAAACATACCTACGAGACAACCGGAACTACAACCGGTGAATTTGAACTGCACAAGCTCTATGCGGAAAAAACCGGCAGTATGTTCATGACCCAGACACTGGAGCTGGTCCTGAATGCGATCTTGGATATGATGTATGGGCAGTTTTATGATGTGCTGGAAGCCACTTCTGAAAAGCAGGAGCTGGAATCACATCGTCAGATCATTGATGCGATCCGCAGAAGGGATACGGAAGCAGCACAGAAGCTGATGCAGGAACATCTTCAGGTAACGATGGATATGCTGAGGGATAATTGATTAAATATGCATTTAGCTAAAATGCCAGAAGTTCCCGGCCTTTGCTTGGGAAAAATCATGGACCGGGGGCGGAAACAGGCGAAAAAGTACAGGATAATGAAAAAACCATTGACGAAAAGCACCTTCGGGTGCTATTCTTTATAAACAAGTGGGTGACCAAGTGAACAAATATTAATTCAAAAAGAATGAATATGTATTCAGACGATAATTCACAATCCAGAAAGAACAGAAAGGAATACACAATGGGAAATTTAAAATGGCCGGAAGGTAAAAAATGTGCGGTAATGTTTACCTTCGATGTAGACGGAGATACCACCTGGGAAAACGGAAACCGTGGACTTCCAAACGGTGAGAAATACATCAAATCCTTATCCGTAGGCCAGTACGGACCAAAGCGCTGCGTAGACCGTATCCTGGATATGCTGGATCGTTACGGTGTAAAAGCAACATTCTTTGTACCAGGGCTGACAGCTGAACGTTATCCAGATGTGATCATGAGGATCGCAGAGGCAGGACATGAGATCGGACATCATGGATATGCACATGAGAGATTTGCGGGAAAAACAACAGAGGAGCAGATCGAGATCATTGAGAAGACTCAGGCAATCTTTAAAAAGCTTATCGGTCATGAAGTAACAGGCTTCCGTACTCCATCCGGTGACTGGGCAAAGATCACACCGCAGCTTCTGTATGAGAGAGGCTTCCGTTATTCAAGCTCCATGCGTGGTGACGACAGACCATATCGTACGATCATAAACGGTGAGAAAACAGATTTTATCGAGATCCCTACGAAATGGGAAGTAGATGATTACGTAGCTATGGCATATAACATGTATCCGGCAGAACCGGCAGGACAGGACAGGATTTCCAGCTATCGTCTGGTAGAAGACAATTTTATGAGAGAGTTTCGCGGACATTACAGAGAGGGGCTTTGCATTTCTTATATGAGTCATCCCCAGGTAATTGGTTCCCCTGGAAGGATCCAGATCCTGAAACATATGCTGGAGCAGATCACATCCAAAGAGGATGTCTGGGTGGCAACAGGAACGGAAGTATCAGACTGGTATCGAAGCCATTCACAAGAACAGGAGGAGAAATAAGGATGAAACTGGAAAGACCAAAGTGGCCGGAAAACAAAAAATGCAGCGCCATGATCACCATCAACCTGAATGCGGAACTGTTCTGGCTGCAGTTAGATCCCACCTGCAAGGATATGCCGAAAACACTGTCTCTTGGACAGTACGGAATGACAAGAGGCGTGGACCGTATCTTAAAAATACTGGAAGAACGGGGCATCCGCGCAACATTTTTTACTCCTGGATGGGTGGCAGAGCAGTATCCGGATAAGCTGAAAGCCATTGTGGAAAAAGGCCACGAGATCGCAGCACTGGGATATCATCATGAGCATATGGCATTATTATCCGAGGAAGAGCAGGAAAGCGCCATCAAAAAAGGAATCGCTGCGATTGAAAAGGTATGCGGCGTTACACCGAAGGGATTTCGTTCCCCGGAAGGCGAGCTGACCCTGGATACGTTACGGATCGCAAAGAAAAACGGCCTGGTGTATTCCAGCAATCTCTGCGATGATGACAGACCATACTGGAAAGATCTGGGTGAGGATAAGATCCTGGAGATCCCTATTCACTGGGTAAACTATGATCTTCCGTATTTTGCGTTCAACTATCATCCGGCATTTCCGGCAGGCCAGGGCAGGATCGCAAATTATACAGGAGTTCTCAACAACTGGAAGGATGAATTTTTCGGATGCCATGAATACGGCCTCTGTTATGTCCTTCAGCTGGATCCGGCAGCCATCGGAGCACCGGGCAGGATCGGACTTCTGGAAGAGCTTCTGGATTATATTGAAACTTTTGATGGTGTATGGTGGACAACCGGTGAGGAAATGTATGACTACTGCCTGAAAAATCAGCAGGAGAAGTAACAGGAAAAACAACACAGGTAACAGATCCCCTGTACTATGTGATCGCAGTTGCCATTATCGTGGTCATCGCAGTTATCACATTTGGCGGAATCAAAAGCGTAACAAAATTTTCCGATGCGGTTGTACCGGTTATGGCAGGTTTATATGTTCTCATCGTACTGGTACTGATCGTTCTGAATATCGGAAAAGTGCCGGGATTCTTTGCGGCTGTATTTGTAGGAGCATTTAAACCAAGCGCTATCTTTGGCGGAGCATTTGGTGTGGCTATGGCACAGGGACTGAAACGAGGACTTTTATCCAATGAGGCTGGTATGGGTACTGCAACACAGGCCTCCTCTATTGCGGATGCCAATCATCCGTGCGAGCAGGGATTCATTCAGTCCATCGGTGTATTTGTAGATACCATCGTGATCTGCTCTCTGGCTGGTTTTGTGGTAACTGCAGGTGCTATCTGGAATAATCCGTCCATTGACTGGGATGTGATGAAGGCAAACAAGATCGGAACGTTCCTGACTTCCGTCAAGGAGCTGGTACCGGGAGACGGAATCCTGGATGTGATCGTATTTATCATCGTGGTCGTTGCATTTGGACTGTTTGCATTTACAACACTTCTCTGTGACCTGACTTATACAGAGATCGCTGCAAACAAGATTTCCAAGAATAAAAAGTTCATCTATTTTACAAGATGCCTTGGAGCGCTGATCTTCGTTCCACTTGGAACCCTGACTGTATTATCCGGACTTCAGCTGGATAACCTGTGGTATGTATCTGACCTGATCAATGTAATCCTGATCTTTGTCAACATCCCGACACTTCTGGTTGGAAGAAAACTGGTTACCAAAGCATATGAGAATTATAAGAAAAATCCAGGCAGGCGTTTTGTGGCATCTGATATCGGAGTAGAATCTGAGGTATGGACTGCGGAGGCAGCAAAGGAGAACAGATAAAAAATGAAAATAAAAGTAATCATGTCAGACAAGGCCATGAGCAGAGAAACCATGGACGCACGTGAGAAAATGCTGAAAGTGGCACTTTCCTCCGATGCAGAGGTTTCCGTGGACTGTATCAAAAAAGGTCCGGACGAGCTGGACTGTAATACAGATGAGGCCTTTGCTGCGGCGGAAATGGTGAAGGAGAGTATCCGTGCGGAAAAAGAAGGATACGATGCCATTGTGATCTACTGCTTCAGCGATGTGGGAATTGATGCCATCCGTGAAAATGTAAGAATTCCGGTGATCGGTCCCGGAGAAACCAGTCTGGCTGCGGCGAGCATGATCTGCAACCGTTTTACGGTGCTGACTTCCGAGAGTATCAATATTCCAAGAACCTACCGTCGTCTGATTCGAAACGGCATTGCCAGGGAAAAAATGGCAGCAGTCCGGACGCTGGATATTCCGATCGGAGAACTGCGCACCAATCCGGAGGCTACAGAAAAATATCTGAAAGCTGTCTGCAAAAAAGCAGTGGAGGAAGATCATTCCGACGGGATCATCTTAGGTTGTCTTGGAATGGCAGGATATGGAGAAAAGCTGGAAAAGGAACTTCCGGTGAAGATCATTGATCCGGCATTTCTGGCGGTTGCGTATGCGGAATTATGTGTAAGAGTTGGAATGCGGCACATTCCGGCAGTTTATCCGGTTTTTACAAACAGCAGCAATGTAGAATTATAAACTGAAAAACAACAGAGCAGAAACACTTTCCGGATTGGATCCGGAAGGTGTTTTTTTGCATATAAAACAGAGATATGAAACTTGTAAATGTCCGATATTTACGGCATAATAACTTTACAGAATGTTTTTAGGAGGAATCACAGTATGAGGAAAAAAATCAGAGGTCTGATAGCAATGGTTATCTTATTGATCTGCTTTTCAGTACCGGCAGCAGCGGCAACAGAAAGTTTTCATTTTGAGCAGAAAACAGCTTCTGTGCAGGTAGGAAAAACCAAAGAGCTGTCTGTTTACAACAATGGAAGAAAAGTAGATCCAAAGAAAGTCCAGTGGAAAAGCAGCAATCCCAAACTTGCAGCCATATCCAATGGAAAAGTCACCGCAAAGAGCTGGGGAAATGTTCAGATTTATGCTGTTTATGGAGGAAAAAAAATTTCCTGTAAAGTGTATACATATAATCAGCTCATATACACAGATTTTACCGGATATAAAACAACTCCGATAAAAACAAAAACAGGAAAAACAATACAGCTGAAGCCGGAAAAGCATGGAAGCGTGGCAATTTATAAATCTTCGAATACAAAAATCGCGACAGTTTCATCCAGTGGTATTGTAACACCAAAAACAACAGGCACAGTCAAAATAACCTGTGTGTCTTTGGGAAGAAACCGGTATATTGCATCTGCGGAAGTGGTTGTCGGAGCAGAACTGAAATCAGTTTCGACTTCTTCAGAAATCGTAATGGATAAAGGGGAACAGAAAACACTGAAGGTAACTGTCCATCCGGGAAATGCATATGTAAGAACAATAACTTATGCCACATCCAACAGTTCCGTTGTTACAGTATCCAGGACGGGAAAAATTACAGCAAAGGCTCCCGGCCTTGTAAAGATCACAGTGACGGCAGATGGTGGAAAGAAAATAAAAAATACCATACAGGTATACGTTCGAGACAAAAAGACAGGTACATCCAATGCACCTCTGAGTGGAAGTTCTGGTACGATCCTGCACAGAGGATTAAGTCTGGAAGCACCGGAAAACACACTTCCCGCTTTCAGCCTTGCAGGACAGAAAGGTGCGAAGTATGTAGAAACCGATGTACGACAGTTAAAAGACGGGACATTTGTGATTTTTCATGATTCTAATCTGCTGCGTATGTGTGGCGTTGATAAGAGAATTGAAAACCTCACATATCAGGAAGTAAAGAAGTATCCGGTTATTACAGGAACAAATGCTTCTGCATATAAGCATAATATTATTCCTACACTGGAACAGTATCTTCAGTGCTGTAATAAATATTCCATGACACCGGTGATCGAGATCAAATCAAACCTGGATCAGAATGGTGTTGCAAAGTTTAACCAGATCATAAAAAAATCCAGAAAAAGTCCGGTTGTGATCTCGTTTAAGGAAGAACCGCTGATCATGCTCAGACAGATAAACAGAACCGTGAGCATACAGTGGATACTCCGGGATCAGATCACCAGTGCAGCGCTGAATGAATGTGCCAGATATAAATTTGACGTAAGTGCTCAGTATGGATGTACCAACAGAGCTACAATAGCCAGAGCGCATTCGAAAAATATTAAGGTCGCACTGTGGCTGTTTACAGATTCCAGGATTGCAGACTGCTATAAAAACTGGGGTACAGATTATCTTACCTGTGAGAGAATGATGTAAGACGCTGGAGGCTGACAGGTATTCTTCTGTTACGGTTATGCAGAGCATCAGATGGAAGGTCAGAGAATGTTACAGATACCAGTAGAGGAGTTGAAACAGTATGGAAACAGAAATATCAGGAAGATTGCTTATTACCGGAGATCTGCACGGTGATACTGCGGCATTAACGATGATTACCAGACAGCTTCGAGAGGGAGATGCATTATTTGTTGCCGGAGATTTTGGGTTTGTATTCTGGGATAACAGAGATGAGCATGTATTTTTGGATGATGTAGACCGGTTTCTTCAGAAAATAAACGGATATATTATTTTTGCGGATGGAAATCATGAAAATCACCGTGCACTGAATAAATTCCCTGTTGAACAATGGAATAATGCCAGAGTCCATATGATCCGAAGCAGGATCATTCATGTGCTTCGAGGAGAAGTCCTCTGTCTGAAAAAGAAACGGATATTCTGTTTTGGAGGAGCTTTTTCCATAGACAGGGCATATCGTACTCTGAACAAAAGTTACTGGAAGGAAGAAGTTCCCTCTGAGGAAGATTATGAGAACGGAAACAAAAATCTTAAGGCCTGTGACTATAAGGTAGATTATGTGATCACACATACCTGTCCATTAAATCTTATACCTTCACTTGGGGGATATCACTCGGCGATGGAAGAACGGCAATTGCAGAATTATCTGCAGTATGTAAATGAGACGGTATATGATTCACTGACCCGGTGGTACTTTGGGCACTGGCACAGAGATCAGGAATTTGGCGAAAAGTTCCGGGTGATCTATCTGGATCTTGTAGATATGGAAACGGGAAAAAAGATCTGGCACGACAAACGCATGAGTAAATAAATTGTGAACACACCCCTTTTCTAGTAAAATAAAAGAAAAAGGGGTGTTATTTATGCAGGAATTATTA
>NZ_JAAIUN010000004.1:0-178315 GCF_013317245.1 Blautia sp. MSK.20.85 | reverse complement strand
ATGTAAAGAAATTTTCGAGAATCGTATGTGTTTCACTGTTTAGTTATCAAGGTTTGTTTTGTCTGTCTCTCAGACAGCTTGTTTATTTTATCTCATCTCTTTTTGTTTGTCAAGTACTTTTTTCAAGTTTTTTCAAACATTTTTGAGTTAAGATTTTGTTGTCGTTTTGTTGACGACTCGGATACTTTATCATATCTTCTGTCTTTTGTCAACTACTTTTTTATTTTTTCTGAAACATGATTTCTTTATCAGTTTCATAAAAACAATTTGTTCCCAACAACTCTGATAGAATAGCATCTTTTCTTTTCTCTGTCAACATGTTTTTTACATAATTTTACATTTTTTTCAAAAAACACGTTTTTGCGTAAAAAACCGCATTCTGCGAACTGAGCAATACCTGAATTTTGGTATCCTTCTGTGTGCAAAATGCGGTTTTATTTAACTTTGATAGAATATTCCTGTAAAAATACGAATAAAGATGTTTTTACCGTAGAGAAAATTCAACACTGTATCTTCCCGGATCAGACCCAGCCCCTTCTGACCGATTTCTGTATTGCACAAAACTGTCAGGACCAGCATTCCTACCCATACGAAAATAATACATTTTCCTCCTCCAATTGCTGCTCCTGCCAGTTTATTTACGCCACATATGACTGGAAGTTTTGTCAGAAGATCCAGGGCATAAGCCAGTACATGTATCAATATGGACGATAATATATACGATACCAGAAAGGACAGACAGTTCACTGCCACATTCGCCAGATAACCGGATATATATTCCGCAAATGTATTTGCCGCCAGCTGCTGATATACAGATGCTGTATTATTCTCAGCAATTCCTTTCTGAAGCAGTTCCGGCAGATTCATACTGCTTATCAGTTCATTCTGTCCTTCCTCATCCATGATTCCTCTTCCATCTACCAGAGAACTTACAAATGATTCACTGGATGTCTGGATTTTTTCATAAACGGCAGTATTTTCACGGATAAACTGATTCACATAAGGATTGATCAGCCATACCATTACAACTGAGATCAGCACAAGGAATGCGGATACCACTTCTTTCACAAAACCTTTTTGGTATCCATCCACCATAGAAAAGGCAAGTAGGACCAGAACAGCCAGTCCAAGCCATGTCCAGCTCATGTCCGCCTCCTTAACTGAATTTTATGGTACTTACTCCCGTATCCAGTACCATAAGATATTTGTTCCATCCGATCTTGAAAAAGTCCCGGATCGTGCCATCCACGCTTCCCATATATTTCTGCACCCCTCGACTGTTCATCACACAGATCTGAGAGCTGTTATACATAACAATATTACCGCCGCTCATTTTTATGGTAGTATATGGAACATTGAAATTTTTACGGAACTTCAGCTGACCACTCATGTTATAAACTTCCATTGTATACAGGTCGTCCTTATTGTTATTTTTAAATACCAGACCAATTCTGTCTTCATCGAAAAATGTGCTTACAATCTCCTGCTTCACATTGACAGTCTTGCTTTCTTTCGGGATCTGATTTCCCTGATAAGTAGAAAATCCGTCATCACGCAGAGCAATATACTGGCTCTCATTAATACATTCCACCTGTGGAATCACAACATTTTCGTAAGTATAGCCACTTACGATCCGGTCATCTTCATTCTGCCCTACATCTCCGTAATTATAAAAGGCCACATAACTGGTTGTTTTGCTTCCATCAACATACTGGAATGTAACCATCATTACACCATTATCCGATACCGCCACATCCAGCGGATATCCCGGATCATCAATCTTGGTAAGGTTTTCCGCTACCAGACTTCCATCCGGATTATAAAAATTAATCCAGGTATTCTCATCATTATCAAGAATCGCCGCAACCATTCCATTCGCCGCTATTCGTACCTTCACGATAGAATAAGAAGTAGTAACTGTTCCGGTAACACCTTTTTTGTCACAGATATACAGAGATGTTCCTTCACTGTCAGCGACTACTGCTCTGCTTCCATTTACATCTGCAATTGGATTCTGCATGGTATAAGTCTCGTTCCATACCGTGTTCATACTGGCATCTACCACCGAAACTCCATCCGGGCTGTATCTTAAAATATCCCCGTCCATTTCCACATACTGTGTAGAAACAACATCTTCCTGCTCACTTGTATTCAATACTTTATAGCTATGATAACTTCTCTTTTCCACAAAAACAAAAGCCAGGCAGACAGCCGCAGCAACTGCCGCAACCACGATCACCTTTTTTCCGCCTCGGGAAATTTTCCGACGATGAGAACTCTTCTTTCCGTGATGAGTCCCTTCCTGTACAGCCTGTTCCTGTGCTAGTTTGGCTTTTTGTTTCATAAGCTTTTTACGCTTTTGTTTTTTTTGTATTTTTTTTATGATATTCACGATTGTATTCCTTGCCTTATCTGTTTATTTTCCAGTTATTATAGCACAGCTTATCAGGGTAAAACAATCACCTGCCCCGGATAAATGATCTCATTGGCTGAAATTCCATTCAGTGCACAGATCTGTTCCATAGCCTCCACCGTCCCATAGCGGTTCAGGCTTATCTGATACAAAGTATCTCCCGGACGTATTACATATGTCTTCTGCACATTTTCGGCAGTTGCAGAAGTTTCTTCTGTTGATTTTTTTTCTGTTGAATCTGCCAGCGCATTCTTTTCTTCAGAGCTTTCATTTTTTTTCTGTTTTTTTGCCTGTTCTGTATCTGCTGATCCGGGTGGAATTTCTGTTACTGTTGTTTCCACAACATTATTTTCCGGACTGTCCGTTTCTTTCTTTTTAGGATCTGCGGCCGGGGTTACTGTGATTCTCTCCCTGCTTTCTGCTTTCACAGAAGGCGTCGGGGTTTGAGTCTCCCGGGCAGCTGTTCCTTCCGTTATCACCGGCGTTATCTGCACCACCGAAGCGGAAGTCGCACGATAATCTTCCGGAACTCCTTTTTTCCCCTGCTGATTCCGGTAAAGATTCACACCAGCTACCAGAACTGCCAGCGCCAGACACACTGTGGCCGCATAAGAAAAAACGGAAGTTTTCTCCTCCCGCTCCTCTGGTTTCTTGCTGTCTATGATCTTTCTAAAATTCCTGACAGCCTTGTCCTCTACTTTTTCAGATGCCTTCCCGCCTTCTCTCTGGCTTCGTTCGATCATATATGTCTGCATCTGAGAATTTTTCTCATAATAAATATAATATCCGGTCAGTTTTGCCATTGTGCCGCCATCATAACGGAAAAATGCATCTTCCCGTTCTCCCGGATCCATCAGCATCAGAATCTTTTCTCCCCCAAAATGTCTGAGATGTACTTTCACCAGGAGTTCTGTGACCTCTATTGCTATCTGCGGCTGTGCAAAAAACCATCCCACAATTTCCTGTTCCTGGAAGTATTGTTCCTTGTCATCCTGAATCTTCTGCCAGATTTTTTCCGAAAAATCAATATGTTCCGCCGTTGCCTCCATCCCATCTGCCGCCAGGGCACCCTTTACATAAATGCAGGTCATATCTGTCGTCCATTGGATTTCACCGGTAAGCACTGCCACATTCCCCTGGCTTTCTGTCTCTCCATCCTCTGCAAGACTGCAGAGAAATGTGTATACATAATCTTCTATATAGATCCTGTAATCTCCGTTTGCCAGCCCGATCTGTCTTACGTTCCTCGGCATGGAAAACGGTTCCTGTACTGTTCCCTGATCTTCCTTGTCCTCCTTATAAATGACCTCTATCATCTCATATCACCCCTTCAGCCCCAAGCATAACACAGTAAAAATGCGGATTTTAGCAGAATGTAAGAGCCTATCCACAGAATTTAACGACAGATTACGCACCATGCATATTTTTCCTTTTTTCAGGATATGATAGAGGGAAAAAAGAATCGAGGTTCCCCATGGCTTTTTACATTGATGCCGGAAAAAACGGTTCATCCGGAGAGATTGCTTATCTTCTGAAAAAATGTATTCTTCACTGTCCCAAAAGATGGACTGAAATCGTATTTTTATGTATCGGCAGTGATCGTGTTACCGGAGATTGTTTAGGCCCATATATCGGACACCTGCTTACGCCTCATGAAACCGGTCATATTTTTGTCTACGGTACACTTTCCAGCCCGGTTCATGCCTTAAACCTGGAAAAAATCTCATCACTTATCAAAAAGTTTCATCCCCATGCTCTTGTGATCGCCATAGATGCTTCTCTTGGACAAAAAAAGCACCTGGGCTATGTGACCATTGGAAATGGTGCACTTTACCCAGGTGCTGGTGTTCAGAAGAATCTGCCTCCTGTAGGTGACATCCATATCACCGGCATTGTAAATACTGCCGGACTCATGGAGCATCTTACCTTGCAGACTACACGGCTCTCTACCGTGGTCGCTCTGGCAGATGTGATTGCCGGAGGAATCCTGAAGATCCTCCCTGCAGAAGCAGACTTATCTGCATCAGATCCACACAGCGAACATTCGCATTCCGCTCTGCTGCATGCTCATGCATAAAATCATTCCATAATTTTATGCAAAGTCTTTGATCTGTGTGTAGATACCCTCTGCATCGAGACCGTATTTATGAAGAAGCTCTAATGCCGGACCGGACTCACCGAATACATCCTGGATTCCGATACGTTTAACCGGTACCGGTGCCTTCTCAGCCAGGCACTCGCATACAGCTCCGCCAAGACCGCCGATGATGGAATGCTCCTCAACAGTTACAACCTTGCCGGTTTCTTTGGCAGCTGCAACAACAAGGTCCTCATCCAGAGGCTTGATGGTATGGATATTGATCACTTTTGCATCGATTCCGTCTGCTGCAAGCTTCTCAGCTGCTTCAAGAGCCGGTGCAACGCAAAGTCCGTTTGCGATGATGGTAAGATCTTTTCCCTCGCGGAGAACGATGCCCTTACCAAGCTCAAATTTATAATCCGGTCTGTCATTGATAACCGGAACAGCAAGACGTCCGAATCTCATGTATACCGGTCCCTGATGCTCGTAAGCAGCAGCAACCATAGCTTTTGCTTCGATATCATCAGAAGGACTTGCAACGACCATGCCCGGAATCACTCTCATCAGGGCAAAATCCTCCAGGCACTGATGTGTAGCACCATCTTCACCTACAGAAATACCGCCGTGAGTTGCTCCGATCTTTACATTCAGCTTCGGATATCCGATGGAGTTACGAACCTGCTCATAAGCACGTCCTGCTGCAAACATTGCAAAAGTACTTGCAAAGGGAACCTTACCTGTGGAAGCGATTCCTGCTGCAATACCCATCATGTTGCACTCTGCGATACCGCAGTCAATGTGACGCTCCGGGAATTCTTTTTTAAACATACCTGTCTGTGTAGCTGCAGCAAGGTCAGCGTCAAGAACGATAAGATCCTCGTGTTTTTTTCCTAATTCTATGAGGGCACTGCCGTAGCTTGCTCTCGTTGCGATTTTCTTTACTTCTGACATAATGCTTCACCTACCTTCTCCAGATCTTCCATTGCCTGTGCATACTGCTCATCATTCGGAGCTTTTCCGTGCCAGCCTACTGCGTTCTCCATGTAGGAAACGCCTTTACCTTTTACTGTTTTCATGATGATAGCTGTCGGCATACCCTTTGTAGCTCTTGCCTCATCAAAAGCAGCCTTCAGCTGATCCATATCGTTGCCGTCCGCAACATTGATCACATGGAAATTGAAAGCTTCAAATTTCTTGTCGATCGGGTATGGGGAGCATACATCTGCAATATCACCATCGATCTGAAGTCCGTTATTGTCCACGATCACAACCAGGTTGTCCAGTTTGCGGAAGCCTGCGAACATAGCTGCCTCCCATACCTGTCCTTCCTCGATCTCGCCGTCTCCAAGCAGTGTGTATACACGATAGTCATCATTGCTGAGTTTGGCAGAAAGAGCCATACCTGCTGCAGCGGAGATTCCCTGTCCAAGAGAACCACTGGACATATCAACACCCGGGATATGTTTCATATCCGGATGTCCCTGAAGATAGGAGCCCAGATGACGAAGTGTTTTCAGATCCTCTTTTGGAAAGTATCCTCTCTCTGCAAGTACAGAGTAAAGTCCCGGTGCTGTATGTCCTTTGGAAAGAACGAAACGGTCACGGTCTGCCTTCTTCGGATCCTTCGGGTCGATGTTCATCTCTTCAAAATATAAGTAGGTGAACACATCTGCTGCAGAAAGGGATCCGCCCGGATGGCCGGCCTTTGCTGCATGGACTGCTGTTACGATATCCTTGCGGACTTCGTTGGCAACTTTCTGAAGTTCTAACTTATCCATGTTATTAATGTCTCCTTTTTTAGTGCCCTGTTGTTCACAGGGAGTTTGTATATAAAAGAGGTTTCAATTACTCACCGAATACTGCCTTGTAATCAGCCTGGAATTTGGCAATACCTGCATCGGTCAGCGGATGATGTGTCATCTGCTCGATTACTTTGAATGGTACAGTAGCGATATCTGCACCTGCAAGTGCACATGCAGTTACGTGCATTGGATGACGAACGCTTGCCGCGATGATCTCTGTCGGGATATCTGCAACTGCAAACATCTCAGCGATCTGCTGGATCAGCTCAACACCATCTGTGGAGATGTCGTCCAGTCTTCCAAGGAACGGAGATACATATGTAGCACCTGCTCTTGCTGCAAGAAGTGCCTGGTTAGCGGAAAAGATCAGAGTAACATTTGTCTTGATTCCCTCAGAAGAAAGAACTTTAACTGCTTTCAGTCCTTCTGTTGTCATAGGAATTTTAACAACCATATTTGGATGGATGGCTGCGATCTCACGTCCCTCACGGATCATTCCCTCAGCATCTGTTGTGGTAGCTTTAACCTCACCGCTGATCGGTCCGTCAACGATCGTTGTGATCTCTTTGATCACCTCGTTGAAGTCTCTTCCTTCTTTGGCGATCAGAGACGGGTTTGTTGTAACTCCACAGATAACTCCCATGTCATTTGCTTCTCTGATATCCTCTACTTTAGCTGTGTCGATAAAAAATTTCATTGTTTTTTCCTCCTGTTTACGTTCGTTCTTTTTCTTGATGATTCCATTATAACAAACTCATTGCGGGGGTCAAGACACCTGTTTTTTATTAATAAACATTTTATTAATAAAATAACATTTTATTAATAGTGCCTGTCAATTTTTTCACTCAAAACAGCTTCTTTCCATTTTCCTCAATTCGAATATCGCCGTAATTGTCGTAGCTAACAAGGTTTCTATTCAAATGTGTCACGGAAACTCTCTCTATATATTATTATTAATAATTTATGCGCCATTATTTATTTTTCTGTTCATCAGGCTGGTTTCTATCCAGTCTTGCATACCCCGTTGTCCGGCGCGTGATCAGTTTCGGGGTATATTCGATATTATACAGGCTGGCAGGTCTTTCATCCAGGTAAAATTTATCATTCGTGTCGATCTTGCGGATAATGATGTCACAGGCATCTCTTCCTTTCAGCGCAACAAAATGATCAATGGTCGTCAGTGAGATCCTGCGGATGCTGGAATAAAAAATATTATCACATCCGATGACTGAAACATCCTTCGGTACATGGAGGCGCATCTCATGCAGTGCATCAATGGCGCCTATGGCCATCATGTCATTCTGGCCTGCGATAGCCGTGAATTTTCTGCCCTCATGGAGGAGCTCCATAGTCAGCTCGTAGCCCATGGCATACTCGGAATCCATCCGCGGGATCTTTCTGTCATTGGACTCATCTGCCGCCTTGATGATCACGTGGTCTTTTTTTCCCTCTTTTTCAAACTCGCGGACAAAGCCCTCCACTCGCTTGGAACGCTGCCACTGACGTCTCGTAAGAGGCGGCGTGATAAACGCCACATCCGTATGTCCCAGATCGAGAAGATGTCTGGCCATCAGCCTTCCTACCACGGTATTATCCTGATTGATGGCATCTACTGTAGTAGTCTTTTCCTTGTTGCTGATGATGACAAGGGGTGTTTCTTTTGCGATCTTTTCTACCTGATGCTGAAAATCCGGATGGGGATTGCAGGTATAAATGATTCCTGCCGGCCGCATGGTCTGCATCATGCGGAGATATTTTTCTTCCAGACCCGCATCTCGCTGGGTGTTGCAGATAAATACCCCGTATCCCTGCTCATTGGCTACAGCCTCGATTCCCTGAAGCAACAGTACATAATAGGGACTGGTGAGTGTGGGGCAGAAAACAACGATCAGCTTTTCTTTTCTGTCATCTTTATGTTTCCGGCGTCCCGGAAGCTCATAGCCAAGTTCTCTGGCCGCCTGTTCCACCCGTTCTACGGTTTCTCTCGAAAAAGAAACATTGTATTTCCGGTTCAGCACCATGGATACGGTTGCCTGGGAAACCCCGGCACGTGCTGCCACATCCGACGAAGTTGCTTTCTTTTTTGCCACCAGGCTCACCTCCGCTTAAAGTTCAACTCGCCCTTCCAGTGCGCGAAGAAGCGTCACTTCATCAATATACTCCAGGTCACCGCCTACCGGAACTCCGCTGGCAATACGGCTTACTTTGATCCCGGTCGGTTTTATCAGTTTACTGATGTACATGGCTGTAGTTTCTCCCTCAAGGCTGGAATTGGTTGCCACAATGACTTCCTTTACATCTCCCTGAAGGCGCTTCATCAGTTCCTTCAGCTTGATATCATCCGGTCCGATTCCAAGCATTGGAGAGATCGCACCGTGAAGCACATGATATACACCATCAAATTTGCCTGTTTTCTCATATGCTGCCAGATCCCTGGTATTTTCAACGACCATGATGGTGCTGTGGTCCCGTTTGGGATTGGCACAGATCGGGCAGAGTTCCTGATCTGTCAGCGTGTAACAGCATTTACAGTACTGAACATTCTGCCTTGCATCGGTGATGGAAGCGGTCAGCTGCTCCACCTGATCTTTTGGCATATTCATAATATGAAACGCAAGTCGCTGGGCAGATTTGGCTCCGATCCCCGGAAGATGGGAAAGCTGCTCAATGAGTTTATTGATATGGCTGCTGTAATATTCCATCAGAAAGGAAGGCCTCCGCCAAGACCGCCAAGGCCTCCTGTCAGTTTGGACATTACTGCTGCTGACTCGGACTCAACCTGACGGAGTGCCTCATTTGTTGCTGCTGCGATCATGTCCTCAAGCATCTCGATATCATCCGGATCTACCGCTTCCTCGGAAAGTGTGACTTTTGTTATTTCGCGTTTACCGGAAACGGTAACGGAAACAGCTCCGCCACCTACTGTTGCTGTAAACTCTTTTTCCTCAAGAGCCTTCTGGTTCTCTTCCATCTGACGCTGCATTTTCTGCGCCTGTTTCATAAGATTGTTCATGTTTCCCGGCATACCCATGCCAGGGAATCCACCTCTTTTTGCCATAATATTTTCCTCCTGCTTTTATTTTACGGATTTATGACTCATCATCCGGGTCTTCTTCCACTACGATATCCATGTGGATGTTCTCCCGGAGTGCATCGTCTACTGTGATCTGCGCGAGATTGGTGTGCTGATGTTTGTTGGCTACCAGCATATGTATCTCCACGCTCTTGCCTGTCCGGGCCGCGATAATGTCCTTAAGTTCTTTCTGCGCCTCCGGATTGTCTACATAATTCATTCCCAGGAAATCCTGGAATTCCACATAAAGGATGGGATCTCCTGTTTCCCCGTTATACTTGGGGACCGCCCGCTGCAGGGACTGTTTGAAAAGCCCTGTCGTCTGCCCCACAATGGCGCGCCATCCTGCCACGATCTTCTGAAGATCTTCAGGTGCTGCTTTCTGCGGCTTAGGCTGCTGTACCGGCGATGCGCCTGACGCTGCCGCACTTGGATCCACGGTTGCACCGGCATCACCTTCCCGGACGATCACCTGCTGTACCGGCCGTTCTTCCATCTGTTTTTCCAGAACACGGAGCCGGTCAAGAACTGAGTCCAGATTGGTCTCCATGGCCGGTCTGCAAAGCTTGATCAGCGCGATCTCCACCAAAACACGTTTCTGGCTTGCAAAACGGATCTGATTGGACAGATCGGAAAAAATACGGATATACCGCATCAGGGTTTCCACATCTGTCATCTCGCTTTCTTCCTTCAGAAGCTTCAGATTCTCGGAAGAAACATCAATTGCCTCCTCCGGATTCTCGGAAGTCTTCACAAGGAGAAGATTTCGCATATACCAGGTAAAATCGGATACAAACTGTCCCAGTTCCCGGCCTCCTGTGATCAGGTCTTCCAGCACATGGATGGAACCGGTCACATCACCGGAAAGCACTTTCCGAAGGAGCTTGCTGAATACCTCTGTATCCACGGCTCCCAGAACGTCCAGGACCTTATCGTAGGTAAGTACCTGTCCCAGATAAAAAGAAATACACTGATCCAGAAGACTTAATGCATCTCGCATGGATCCGTCGCCTTTTTTTGCCACATAGCGCACCGCTTTTTCCTCAGCTTCCACTCCTTCTGCAGCCAGAAGCTCCGAAAGCCTGGCAGCTATGGTATCAATGGAGATCCTGTGGAAATCGTAACGCTGGCATCTGGACAGGATAGTGATCGGTATCTTATGGGCCTCCGTGGTCGCCAGGATAAAAATAACATAGGAAGGCGGCTCTTCCAGTGTTTTCAGAAGAGCGTTGAATGCTCCTGTTGAGAGCATATGCACCTCATCGATGATGTAAACCTTATATTTGCCCTCTGTTGGACGGTAGGCTACTTCCTCGCGGATCTCACGGATGTTGTCAACACCGTTGTTGGATGCTGCATCGATCTCGATCACATTCATGGCGGTTCCTGCCTGAATGGCTTTGCACATGGCACATTCGTTGCAGGGACTGCCGTTTACAGGATGTTCGCAGTTTACTGCCTTCGCCAGGATCTTTGCAACCGTAGTCTTTCCGGTACCTCTCGTTCCGCAGAACAGGTATGCGTGTCCGATACGGTTCGCCTTGATCTGGTTGGTCAGTGTTGTCACAATATGATCCTGTCCTTTTACATCGTCAAAATTATCGGGACGAAATTTACGGTAAAGAGCAGTATAACTCATAAAACTCTCCTTCTCTTCGCCACAGTCGCCGCGGAAAGACTTCCGCGGCGGCCAGATGACTTATGATTCATTAATCGCCAAAACTGATTCCAATCTGTTTGGCTGCTTTTACAAGCTGATCTTTCGGGGATACCATCTTCAGCTTGCCTGCACATTCAGCAAGAGGAACACGTTTGATTTTGCCATTGATAACACCGATCATAACGCCATATTCCTCATCCATGATCGCCTGTGCTGCGCCTGCACCGATCCTTGTGGAAAGAACGCGGTCATATGCACATGGCTCTCCGCCTCGCTGCATATGACCCGGAACTGTGATACGTACTTCACTTCCGGTTACCTGCTGGATCTGGTCTGCGATCTCATAGGATACAGACGGATATTTCTTTGCTCTTTCCGCAAGTTTCTCTTTGTATTTTTTCTTCGGAAGCTCTGCGTCTTCTTTCGAGATCGCTCCCTCAGCTACTGCAAGAATGGTGAAACGCTTGCCTGCCTTGTTACGTTTCTGGATGGCTTCCGCCACCTTGTTGATGTCATACGGGATCTCAGGGATCAGAATTACATCTGCTCCACCTGCAACACCAGCATTCAGCGTCAGGCTTCCAACCTTATGCCCCATGATCTCAACAATAAATACGCGTCCGTGGGATGCAGCTGTTGTATGGATGCAGTCAATAGCATTGGTTGCAATTTCCAGAGCACTCTGGAAGCCAAAGGTCATGTCTGTACCCCAGATATCATTGTCAATGGTCTTCGGAAGATGGATGATATTCAGACCTTCCTCACGGAGAAGATTGGCTGTTTTCTGTGTTCCGTTTCCGCCAAGAATCACAAGACAGTCAAGACAGAGTTTATAGTAAGTCTGCTTCATTGCCTCAACCTTGTCCAGTCCCTTCTCATCCGGAACCCGCATCAGCTTAAACGGCTGTCTGGATGTTCCGAGAATGGTTCCACCCTGAGTCAGGATTCCGGAAAAATCCTTGGCTGTGAGCATACGGTATTTTCCGTAGATCAGTCCCTTATATCCGTCATCAAATCCATAAACCTCAAGGTTCTCAACGCTGTTGCTCAGTCCCTTTACAACGCCTCTCATGGTTGCGTTCAATGCCTGACAGTCACCGCCACTTGTCAGCAGGCCGATTCTTTTAATCATAGCGTCCTCCATTCTGTGCCCTCTTATGTGCACATTTTATTTGTTGCTGTCCATTACAGGAATCCGGCATTCTGACGGATCTTTTCCTGCAAAACAGCTCCATTGTTTTCTCTTTTCACAGAGTTTTACACATTATAATATTATAAAGCATTTTCCGGCTGTATACAACATGAAATGCTCCTTTTTCATCCGGCAGAAAATTTTTCGTGCATCTTGACAAATCCGTCATAAGAGTCTATAATTAAATTCCGCGCAGCCGGGGAGATAGCGGTGCCCTGTACCTGCAATCCGCTACAGCAGGGGTGATGCCAATCTGAGGCTTGTATCTTGTGGAGCAGCCCTTTATAAGTGGCGTTGACGTCTGGGTCTTACGCAACAGGAATCTGTGAACCGTGTCAGGGTAGGAATGCAGCAGCACTAAGCAGAAGCTCTTGTGTGCCGTGAGGGTGCCTGGGCTGAGTTAACTGTAAAGGTAACGTCTGTGAGACCATTCCGAGGTGCGGCGCGCGTAAAAAAAGATTATAATATATGATCTCTATATAAACAGCATTCCCGCCGGGTTCGTCATTTATGACTGATCCGGCGGGATTTTTTTATCGGGCATACAAACAAAAAGCGCCCTCAGCTTCCACTTGCTTTATCTGCAAAAAAACGCCGGGGATCTGAACAGAATACCCCGGCATTTTCCTACATACGTATATTATTTACAATATCCGGCAACTACCTGGTTGATCAGTTTACCATCGGCTTTGCCCTTCAGATCTCCCATAACCGCTTTCATGATCTGACCTTTATTTCCGGTTGCAAGAACATCTGCAAATTTCTCCTCGATATAGGCCTTGATCTCTGCCTCATCCATCTGCTTCGGAGCATATTTTGCAATGATATCATATCTTGCCTGATACTCTTCTTTCAGATCTGTGCGATCTGCCGGGCAGGTGTCGATCTGCTCTTTGGCTGTTTTCAGCTCTTTCAGGATCACTCTGTCTACCAGATCTCCTTTGATATCATCACGGCATCCCTCATCAATGGCAACTTTTTTTACTGCTGCGATCAGTGAGGAAACGGCCTCCTTGGTCACTTTGTCTTTGGCTTTCATTGCTGCTACCATGTCTTTTCTTAAAACTTCAAGTTCCATTTTGTGGTCCTCCATTTTCTGCTGTTCCATTCTGAACAGCTTTCGTTTTGTCTGAATGAAATCCTTTTCTCCGGAATTTCATTTATGATTTTATTTTGATATTTCCGCGTAATTCTGTCAAGAGAAAATATATCAGAACTTTTGACAGACTCCTATTCTGTTACGTATCTTCTTCCTGTACTTGCTGCCCGGCAAGGCGCTCTGCTTCCTGTTTTTTCAGCATTTTCGCCTGTTTTTTCTTTTCCCGCAATTCCTTAAAAAATGTGGAAAGCATTTCGGAGCATTCCTCTTCCAGCACTCCTTGTGTAATTTTCACCTGATGATTAAAGCCATCGATCTGAAGGAGATTCATCACGGAACCTGCACAACCCGCTTTGGGATTCATACAGCCAATCACCACTTCGTCAATTCTGGACTGTACCAGTGCACCTGAACACATCTGGCATGGTTCCAGAGTTACATACATGGTGCAGCCCTCAAGTCGCCAGTCTCCCAGTTTCCTGCTGGCTTTTCGGATAGCATTGAGTTCTGCATGGGATAATGTATTTTTGTCTGTATTGCGGCGGTTGTAGCCTCTGGCTATGATCTTTCCTTCGTATACGATCACACAGCCGATCGGGACTTCTTCCAGGGCACGTGCTTTTTTCGCCTGGCGGATCGCCTCTTTCATAAAACGTTCCTGATCTGTCACGTTTTTATTCCTCCTGTAACTTTATATCCCGGAAATCCTCCGGCGTTCTTTCTGTTTGATTATAGCCATCCACGTATGATGTGTCAATTTACGGTAAATCCGATGCACGCTTACTCTTGATAATATTAAAAAAACGCCACAGAAATTTCTCAAAACATACTCATTTCTGCAGCGTTTTCTTATCTGTTATTATTATTTACTTCTTCAAAAATCGCTTTTATTTCTTCGGCTGTTTCCTGCAGTTTCTGTGCCCGATGTCCCAAAATACGGACAGCAAGATCTCCCTGTACCAGCTGCGTTACACCGCCTTCGCATTCTTTTTCACTTTCCAGAACTTCCCATATCTTTTCCTGCATGTCCATGACCGGGCCGCTTAGAAAAATATTGGCCATGTGGGTATATCCTTCATACATTCCAATCCCTTCCATGTCCATTTTATCGGGCTCATAACGGGTATTATCCCGGTATATCAGCTGCCCTCCCCGTCTGATATTTACCCTGGAGGCAAATTTCCGATACTGAAACCGTTCATCGGATGCTTTTCTTCCGCAGGAAATGATCTCCAGCAGAAACAACCCGGAGCTTTTATCAGCCAGATCAAATTCCATCGTACTTTCAAAAGCCGACTGTGCATAGGGGATCACCGGCTGCGGATAATAGTAAAAAACTGCATTCTTTTCCACTTGTGCCTTCACGTGGCGAACAGCTTTCCCTTCCTTCATTTTGTGGACTTTATCAAAAGACTGTGACAGAAACTCCAGATTGGTTCCTTCTGTCACAGAGAAATCAAATTCCTGCCTGTCTCCTTCCATGATCCCGGCTGATGCACACAAAGGCATCACGGAAATTCCCCCATCTTTCTTTGGAAAAGGATTCATAATCTTGTAAGGCGCTGTAAAAGCCACGTCTTCCAGAATCGTTTTTCCTTTTCTGATACCGGTTCGAAGGGACAGTCTGGACAGTTTCCCAAATTTATTTTCCGTCAAAGGTTGTTCCGCCTTTCCTGCAGATCTTCCAGAAGCACATTCTTTTTGATCCATTCTACAATAGTATCCACATGTTCATCCCCTCGGATATTTGTAAAAACAAAGGGTCTTTCCCCTCGCATTTTTCTGGAATCCCGTTCCATAACTTCCAGACTCGCACCTACATACGGTGCAAGATCGATCTTATTGATCACCAGCAGATCTGACCTTGTGATGCCAGGACCGCCTTTTCGCGGGATCTTATCTCCCTCAGCCACATCAATAACAAAAACAGTTGCATCTACAAGCTCCGGGCTGAATGTTGCGGAAAGATTATCTCCACCACTTTCAATAAAAAGGATCTGGATATCCGGAAAACGCTCCATCATCTCATCCACAGCTTCAAGGTTCATAGAAGCATCCTCGCGGATAGCGGTATGCGGGCATCCACCGGTCTCCACACCAATGATCCTCTCTACCGGAAGCACACTGTTTTTTGCAAGGAACTGTGCATCTTCCTTGGTATAAATATCATTTGTGATAACACCAATGCTGTAATCACCTGCCATCTTTCTTGATAGAGCTTCGATCAGCGCTGTTTTTCCGGAACCTACCGGTCCGGCGACACCAATTTTTACATATGACATAAAAATTACTCCTCTCTGTTTACGACATATAAAGTCTGGAATAAAGCTTCTCATGCTGGATTCCCCGGATATCAAATCCCGGCGCCGACAGACAAAGGTCATCCTCCGTACAGTCCGAAATATAGGACAGTATTTCCTCAAACTCCCCATAACATCCACAAAGAAGTTTCTGTCCCGCACTCTGGCTCAGCGGAATGGTTTTTACACAGTTTGTCACCATTGCAGAGGTCTGGGCATAGAGATAATGATAAAGTGTTTCCTCCTCTTCGATCCCGAGAGCTGCGCAGAAAACTCCATAAGCACAGCAGTGACTCACCGGTTTTCCTTTCCGCGTTTCCAGATATTTTTCAAAAATACCTCGTTTTTCCATAGGAATATTTTCCTGAGGCAGTTTACAGATTGTCTTTGTAAAACGGGAACCCATTTTTCTGGACGCTTCTCTCTGTTCCATTGGAATCCTGGATGCCCCCAGGATCTCCTCCAGCATATCCAGTGCCGCCACATCTTCTTTCAATGCATATTCGTAAGCCAGACGTACACCAAGAAGATCGGTGCAGGCCAGGTTCAGTTTCAGTTTTTTACCGATATATTCTGCCGCTGTTTCTTCATCATGTACAATCCCCTGCTGGATATACGTTTCCAGCCCCTGCGAATGGGAATAACCTCCTATGGGAAAAAGAGCGTCGTTTACCTGCAGCAGAAAAAAACGGCGGATTTCTTTTATTTTATCCATATTCCTTCCTCAGTGATGATGATTATGGATGGATGCTGAGATCCTGCGGTCAAAATCCAGTTTCAGAGTCTTTTTCTCAGCTCTCACCCCGTGGAGTTTTTCCAGCATGACCATCATCGGCTCGTTGTAGATGGTAATAAATGTATTTTCCTGATCTCCCCAGAAAAGCGGTGCATGGCGGTTTCCGATCTCATAGCAGACTTTTGCCACATATTTTTCGTGTCCTGGCTCCAGAGATACCTCGATCACTTCACAGGGTGGTGTATTTACCGCGATCACCGGTTTTTCATCTGCGTAGATCACATCGTCCTGAAAAAGTCCTCTTGTGAGTACAGAATCATCCAGGCGGATCCCTACTTCCCGACCACTGTCTGTGGTTTTTCTGTGGATCTTTTTGAATGCTTCATGCCACTCAATATCCACATATTCCACCGTTTTTCCAGTAAGATCAAAATCCTTTAATTTTCCCAGAATTTTTTCACAAAGCATAAATTTTCTCCTCTATTCTTACCATACTCCAAAGAGCAGCATCACTCCTGGCACCCAGGCTGTGATTACGCCTTCGATCACCTGGAGCACCGGAACAAATTTTCCCAGTTTTTTGCCCATGATGTCTTCCACAAAGGCAGTTCCCCAGAGGATTGCCCAGAGATACCAGATTCCCGCCCAGCGGATATCCGGTGTGATCCCCAGCGTTTTACTTCCCAGAAATCCCTCAATGGTTCCAAATACCACCGCATTAATGGCTACAAATGTTGAAAACCACGCGAATGGTATCGGACTCAGTTTTAAGATCCTGGAAAAAGCTACAAACAGGTAGGTAAAGCAGAACAGAAGTCCTGTTCCTGCAGCATAATAATTTCCCTGTACCAGGTTTACAAAATTGATAAACAGTGACAGTCCACCGGTAAAGATATTCATAACTGCCGTGGATTTTCCGTCTACGTTATATAAGGTACACATTCCGTTATTGATCAGAACGATTCCTACGAATAAAAGGCATACTCCTAACATCTGTTTTTCCTCCTTATGGTAAAGTCAGTCCGCCCGAAAGGCAGTCCCGAAGCATTCTTATAAACACCACGGGACTGCTTCCCGGACAAAAGATCATTGCTGTGTCGTTTTAGAACAGATTGTAGAGCTGTGTAAGCGGAAGTTTTTCCGCAGGTTTGGATGTAATGGCTTCTCCATCTACCGTTACCTCATAAGTTTCCGGATCTACCGTGATCTTTGGTGTACGGTTATTGAACACCATATCCTTTTTGGCAATATTTCTGCATCCCTTTACAGGAACCACAGTTTTTTCCAGACCATAAATATCTTTAATTCCGGCATCATATGCAGCCTGGGAAACAAAGGTAAGGCAGGCTTCATTTTTTGCTTTTCCATGAGCTGCGAACATCGGCTGATACATTACCGGCTGGGTAGTCGGGATGGATGCGTTGGCATCGCCCATCTTGGAAGCGATGATCATTCCGCCTTTGATGATGATATCCGGTTTTGCACCAAAAAATGCCGGATTCCACAGAACAAGATCTGCGAATTTTCCTTTTTCAACAGAACCTACATAATCTGCGATTCCATGTGTGATCGCCGGATTGATAGTATATTTTGCAATGTAACGTTTCACACGGAAGTTGTCATTTCCTTTTCCCTCATCTTCCGGAAGAGCCCCGCGCTCATCTTTCATTTTGCTGGCTGTCTGCCAGGTACGTGTGATGACTTCTCCTACACGTCCCATAGCCTGAGAGTCTGAACTCATCATGCTGAAAATTCCCATGTCATGAAGAACATCCTCTGCCGCGATGGTCTCAGGGCGGATTCGGGAATCTGCAAATGCCACATCTTCCGGGATCTTTTTGTCCAGGTGATGGCAGACCATCAGCATGTCCAGATGCTCATCCAGGGTATTTACCGTATATGGCATGGTTGGGTTTGTGGAGGATGGCAGAACATTTCCTGCCGCTGCAGCGCGGATGATATCCGGTGCATGTCCACCGCCGGCTCCTTCTGTATGATAAGTATGGATCGTTCTTCCGCCGATTGCTGCAAGAGTATCCTCCACACAACCACCCTCATTTAAAGTATCTGTATGGATCGCAACCTGCACGTCATATTCATCCGCAACATTGAGACAATGATCGATAACTGCAGGTGTTGCACCCCAGTCCTCATGGATCTTCAGTCCCATGGCGCCAGCTTTTACCTGTTCGATCAGCGGAGCCTCATCCGAGCAGTTTCCTTTTCCGAGGAATCCAAGGTTCATCGGATATTCTTCTGCTGCTTTCAGCATCATCCGGAGATTCCACGGTCCGGGTGTACAGGTAGTCGCATTTGTTCCGTCTGCAGGGCCTGTTCCTCCTCCGATCATGGTTGTAACACCACTGTACAGTGCACAGTCGATCTGCTGCGGACTGATAAAATGGATATGGGTATCAATACCACCTGCTGTGACGATCATTCCTTCTCCTGCCAGCGCCTCTGTGGATGCACCAACGGTCATTCCAGGTGTCACCCCGTCCATGATATCCGGGTTTCCTGCTTTTCCGATCCCTGCGATCTTTCCGTCTTTGATTCCGATATCTGCCTTGATGATCCCAGTGGTATCCACGATCAGGGCGTTGGTGATCACCAGATCCAGATCTCCATCACGGCTGCATGTTTTTACTGACTGGCCCATTCCGTCACGGATGGTTTTACCGCCGCCGAATTTTACCTCATCGCCATATGTGGTGTAATCTTTTTCAACTTCCACTACAAGGCTGGTATCCGCAAGTCTTACCTTGTCACCAGTTGTAGGGCCGTACATCATTGCATATTTTTCACCGGAAATTTTTACGCTCATTTGTGTCCCTCCTTATAAGAATCCCTTTAATGCTGCCTTTTCCATGGAAACCTTCCTGGTGTCCTCTGCTGCTCTTGCTCTTGTCAGGTCGTTCAGACCAAATACGCGTTTTCTGCCGCCCATCTCGGTCAGCTGCACTTCTTTTTCTTCTCCTGGCTCAAAACGGACAGAAGTACCGGATGGAATATCCAGATGATATCCATATGCAGCCTCACGGTCAAAAGAGAGACATTTGTTTACTTCAAAAAAATGGAAATGAGAGCCTACCTGTACAGGACGATCGCCTTTGTTTGCAACCAGGATCTTTGTGGTTTTTTTTCCTTCATTAAGTACGATTTCTCTGTCTGCGGGGATAATTTCGCCAACCTTCATGTCAATTCCTCCTTACTGAATCGGATTGTGTACAGTCACAAGCTTTGTTCCATCAGGAAATGTTGCCTCGACCTGCACTTCACCAAGCATGTCTGCTACGCCTTCCATCACATCATCTTTTGTAAGAATCGTGGTTCCAAGCTGCATCAGCTCTACAACAGTTTTGCCATCACGGGCCAGTTCCAGAAGTTCAGAACTGATATACGCCAGTGCTTCCACATAATTCAGTTTCAGTCCGCGTTCCTTCCTCTCCTTCGCCAGATTTCCGGCCATATGGAGCATGAGTTTTTCCTGTTCCTTCGGGGTAAGTCTCATTGTTTCTTCCTCCTTTTTCGCCTGTTAGTCTTTACTAATTTAGTCCAATAAAAAACGCAGGCAATGGAGTTTTTACGGACTCCATCGTCTGCGTTAATGAATGAATTATATCTGCTTTTTTCCGGAAAGTCAAGCAACAACATTTTTTTTACACATCACATATATCAAAAGAACATGCTGTTTATCGCCTGAACAGTGACAACATCCCACTTGCGGCATACTCCGTACTGGGGTATTCTTATAATAGAATATTTCTGTAAAAATGAAAGGATTTTACACATGAAGATCTGTGGATTTAATAAAACAACTTTACTGGATTATCCCGGGCGGGTGGCCTGCACCATATTCCTGGGCGGCTGCAATTTCCGATGCCCTTTCTGTCAGAACGGAGCTCTTGTAGTGGAGCCGGACACACAGTACGGATATTCCGAGGATGAAATTTTGGCTTTTTTAAAAAAACGCAAAGGAATTCTGGATGGTGTCTGTGTTTCCGGAGGAGAACCGACTCTTGCACCGGAGCTCCCTGAATTTCTTGGCCGGATCAGGGAGCTTGGCTATGACATAAAGCTTGACACCAACGGTTCCCGTCCTTCTGTGGTAAAAAAGCTCGCAGCAGATGGGCTGATCAACAAAGTTGCCATGGATATCAAGGCCTGCCCTTCCAATTATCACGTACTTACCGGTGTAAATGTTAATCTGGATGCGATCCGTGAAACTGCCGGATGGCTATGTTCCGGAGATCTGGATTATGAGTTCCGTACTACAGTTGTCCGTGAACTTCACTCGGAAAATGATTTTCTGGAGATCAGCCAGTGGCTCCGTGGTGCAAAAGCTTATTATCTTCAGGCTTACCGTGATTCGGAGGGAGTTCTGATGCCAGGATTTTCTTCCTGCTCCGAAGAAGAAATGAAAAACTACCGGGATATCCTGTCTCGGACGATCCCGGTAGTGGAAATCCGTGGTATGGATCTGTAAAGATGCTCAATTTTCCACTCAGATATTAATAAAGCAGTACCAGTATCCACCTTTTCCGCCCGGAATGTGGATCTTCGGACTTTCCCGAAAATATGGAAAGCCAAACATGTTTGCCATGAAGCGTTCCTGCTGGCTGTAACTGCCGGGGACTCCCAGTATGTACTGACCCCGGTGATTTCTGCACAGCAGAAGATGGCCAAAATTCTGATATCCGTACATGACAAAACGGTTGTTACAGAAACAGCCGTTTTTTCTGCATAAGGTACTGCAGTCGGATGGTTTGATCTTACGGCAGTCTGTAAACTGTCCGTCATTGAATGGATCATAGGGGATGCCTGGAGTTGGCCGGGGCGGCCTCGGTGGTTCCGGTGGTCTTGGGCCCGGTCCTGGCGATGGGGAACCTGGACGCGGTGATTCCGGTGGTCTCGATCCCGGTTCTGGATGCGCCTGCCCCGGGTGCGGGCGTCCCGCTTCTGATATTTTCGGTTCATCCTCTGCCAAAATAGCTCTGTTCTCCTGCAGCCCTTTCTTTGTCTCCTGGTTCATCGTGCTCACGGAAATCCCCTCAACTTCTTCCTGAACTTCCTCCACCGTCATGATCTTGTCTGCTGCATTCTGTTTTTCCTGCACTTCTGCAGAAAAACCAGCTTTTTGATCTTCTTCTGCTTCTGCAGTTTCTCCCCGTTGTCCTTCTCCTTTCTCCGTTTTCTTTTCCTTATGAGCATCTGTTTCTTCTTTCTTCCACTCCCGGAAATTATCCGGCCGGATGGGCTGGTCATCCCACTCCGTTCCCCAGAATCCTCCTGCATCCGAGATCAGCAGCATACCTCCAAGCTCCCGGAGATTTTTTCCCATACCTCCAATATTCTCCGTATCTGTTTCCAGCATACACTCAATCTGCTCCCGCCCGGTCACACAACTTCCGATCAGGATTCCATCCATCAGTCCTTCCCGCCGCACAAAACCATACACCCGGCACCGGCTCCCCGGTTCCAGTCCTGCACAGCGCAGATGAACCTCGATCCGGCACTCCTGACCTCTGGCCTCCACCCTCACATAGCCACTGCTGCCGTCCTTTTTCCCTTTCCGATACTCGTACACATACGCAACAAAACGCTGATATCCAGCCAACACACGTCCCTCCAGTATTTCGGTTTCGTTAATATATATGAAAATTCCGTGGAATCATTCCATTAACAGCAAAACCTTCAGACCAGCCATGCACAGAAGATTCTCTGGAAGATAACGTTCTGTATTTCTTTATATGCAAAAAAAGAATCCCTCAACCAAGGGATTCTCAAAGCTTTAGTCGAAGCGACAGGATTTGAACCTGCGACCTCTGCGTCCCGAACGCAGCGCTCTACCAAACTGAGCCACGCTTCGTTATTTTGTTTTCAGTTGTTTGTGTGTTGCTCAACTGCAAGAGCTATTATATTAGAGTTTCTGTCCTTTGTCAATAGAAAAAATTAAAATTTTTCAAAAAAATCGAATTTTTTATTTTTTACCACTTCAGGACTGTATTTTCGCAGACCTGAAGTGGTTTCTGGAAAGGTTTTTTATATTTCGGTTATAATATTTCAGATGGAATATCAGCGGATATTACTTTACTGTAACTGTCACTTTCTTTGTAACTCCGTTACTGCTTACATAGATAACAGCTTTTCCTTTTTTCACACCTTTGACAACACCCTTGCTGCTTACCGTTGCAATTTTTGTATTGCTGCTTCTGTAAGTGATCTTTGCCTTTGAAGTAGCTGTCGCCTTGATGGTTGTTGTTTTCTTTGTCTTTACAGTTACCGCAGTTTTAGACGTGATCTTCAGGCTGCCTTTTTTAACAGTGATCTTGCAGGTTGCTTTGTAACTTCCACATTTTACTGTGATCGTAGCTGTTCCGGCTTTTTTCGCTGTTATCTTTCCGCTTGTACTTACTGTGGCAACGGATTTACTGCTGCTTCCATAAGTTACTTTTCCGGTAAGCCCTGTTCTGTCCACCTTAACCTGACTTGTCCCGCCTACAAATAAAGTGTTTACGGATGCCGTAGCTTTTACAGTTGGTTTTTTAACGGTAATTTTGCAGGTTGCTTTATAATTACCACATTTTGCTGTAATTACAGCAGTTCCTGCTGACGCAGCAGTTACTTTTCCTTTTGCGTCTACAGAAGCAACGGAAGATTTACTGCTTGTATAAGTTACTTTTCCGGTAACACCTGCTGTTGTTGTTTTCAGTGTAACAGTAGCCGGAGTTCCTTTTACATAAAGTGTTTTTGCTGAAACATTCAGTTTCACGGATGGAGTTTTTACCGTAAGTTTGTACTGTGCAGTCTTTCCTGCTGCAGATGTTGCCATGATCACGGCTGTTCCCGCTGCCTTTGCAGTTACTTTTCCGTTTGCGTCCACAGATGCAACTTTTTCATTGTTGGAAGAATATGTTACATCTTTGCAGTTCTCACCTGTAGCTTCAAGCTGTCTGGAACTTCCAATGTAAAGAATTCCCGACTTTTCTTTAAAGGCAATTGTTCCATACACCAGCTGAACAGAAACATCCGCATAATCATCACTAGAAACTTTTACTGTATAAGTTTCATTTTCCGGTCTCGCTACAGTGGAATCCAGAGCAACCACTCCATCTGTAGTTACTGCATCCTGTACAAGATATGTTGTCTCTGAAGCATGTCCGACACCTGTTGTATAGAAAACAGATACCTTCGGATTTTTGTATTTATCAAGATTTGCAAGCTTAACATGGGTGCTGTCCGTAAATTCCGGAGAAACAGCCATCTCTTCTGTTGCCTGCGGTTTAACATAAATACCATCTGCAAATTCATATACATATGCGCCGTCTGCCATAATGTACGTGATCTTGTTTACGGTTTTTCCCTCAAGACCTGTATCTTTTGCAAAGGCAACCTTATACACCTTCAGCCACATCTCGTTCATATGACGCATGCCATATTTTCCGCCGTCTGTTGTTTCCAGGATCATTCCCTGAATCCCGGAGTTAACTGCAAAATCGGAATCACTCTTTGTATTGCGGAGATATTTTGTGCTGGTTTCTTTTACATCAATCTCATAATCTCCCCAGCGAGAAGATGTTTTGAGTGTTGCCTCCGCATCTGTCACAGTTGCTTTTACATTAAATTTTGTAGCACTATATGTTCCATCTGTATTCAGTGTTTTATACTGCCCAGGCTCTACCGTCGGAGTACGTCCCAGGGTGATCCCTGCTGCTTCTGTATATACTCCGCTTTCCGGAAGTTCTCCCGCTTCTGAAAGGATCTGCGCCTCTATGTATGTTTTTGCATCTGTGGCTACATTAACCTTTTTTACTCCTGCGATCTCATAGCCATTTTCTGTCAGATTCTGAACATCTGCATTTCCGAAAGCAGTGCTTTTTCTGGTTGTGGCAGATGTAACGGAATCATATTTGCGGCTCGTTGCATCTCCTGCATAAAATTCCTCGTATGACAGAGATGCCGTACCGTAAAGTGTTCCTGTCAGTGCCTGATGTCCATTTGCCACCTTATAATAAATATCTGTTCCCGGAATCTGTGTATATCCATCCACCGCTCCCTTTACCCAGTAATAGGAAACATTGGAAACCGTGATCGGCTGGCCTGTCAGTGTGATATTTTTTTTCATATCCACATAATTATCGCTAGAGATCATAACCGTATAGATCTCATCCCCGGCCCTGGATACACTGCTGTCAAAGGTTACCACCCCGTTCTCTGCCACTGCATGATCTACAACATATGTTGTCTTTTTACCATGACCACTTCCTGTTGTGTAGTATACGGAAACCTTAGGATTTTCATATTTGTCAAGTCCGTCCACTTTAATCTGGGTTGTACTCTCTTTTACAAAAGCCGCCTGTACTTTCATTCCCTCTTCAGGCTGTTTTTTTACAAGAGGTGCTTTATCTCCAAACTCATATACGTAGGAACCATCCGGAGTAATATAAGTCACTTTTGAAATTTTTTCCCCGATAAGCCCGGACTCTGCTGAAAATGCAAGTTCATAAGGCTGTACCCAGATTTCATAGGTATGACGAAGTCCTACTTTTTTCCCACTTGCAGTCTCAAGGATGACTCCCAGTGTATTTCCACCCACTGCAAAATCATCTTGTCTGGAATTACGGAGATATTTTGTGCTGGATTCTTTTACTACCAGCATGTAATCCCCCCAGATCGACGGTGCCTGGATCTCAGCGGATGCATCTGTGACTGTTGCTTTTACATCAAATTTTGTTGCGCTGTATGTACCATCTGCATTCAGTGTTTTATACTGTCCAACTTCCTGTGATGGTGTTTCATTCAATGTGATATCAGCTGCTTCCGTATAAACGCCCTCTCTTGGAAGTTTATCCGCTGCTTTTAATGCCTGTGCATCTACATATGTCTCCGCCTCCACTGCAACACTTACATTTTTCACACCCTGGATCTGATATCCGGAAGATGTTACTTCTGTACTGTCCTCATTTGCAAAAATCTGACTTTTTCCAGTTGTTGCAGAGGTGATGGCATCATAGCTCTCCTGTGTGGTATCTCCCGCATAAAATTCGGAATAACTTAATGTTGCAGTTCCATACAGTTTTCCGTTCAAAGCCGTCTGGCCATCTGCCGTTTTTACATAAACGCCGGTATCTCCTATCTGTACATATCCTTCTGCCGGCTGCATGGACCAGAGATATTTCACTCCTGCCACAGTAATTTCAGAAGCATCCTGAAGAACTTCTCCCGCTTCTGCCATGAACGCATCTCCATCGCTGAACACATCTTCTGCATTTTCCTGATTCTGCAGTTCTTCTTCCGGCTGGAACTCTTCTGTGGAAAGCTCTGAATCCTCTTCCTGAATATCTTCTACATCACTTTCCTCTGAACTTTCCGGCTGGAACTCTTCATCTGCTTCCTGTGCCGTTTCTTCCATTTTTTCTTCTGACACGTCACTAAAAACTTCTGCTTCTGATGCCATTGCTGTTACCGGCATTCCTGACGCGATCACTGCCGAACTCAAAACGAGTGCAACTGACTTCTTGAAAAGTTTCCACTTATGCATACTTATCCTCCTGTTTGTCCTTTACGACAATTGTTGTTCTTCTATCGAAAACTCTGCGCAGAGAAATCCATATCAGTTTTTTTGTGAACCAGACAGTTATCCATGATCTGTATTGTTGCACAGTTCTATACCAGATATCGCTTTGCAGCTGCTCTGGTTAATTGATTGAAATTTCTTCTGCAGGATATGCAATATGTGTCAGTCTCTGCAGAAGTGCTCTATCAAGCACGCGATAGTTTGTTCAAACTAACATGTCGTCATTTTATCAAGGTTGAAAACATTTGTCTATACAGATCTGTCAAAAAATCCACTTTGCTATTGTTGTTTTTTTCTCATTTAAAAATTATTTTCGTAATATTCCATATTATTATCTGTCATTTAAAGCAAAAAAGTATATAATCTCAAAAATTAGATCATGTAATAAAACAAACCTTATCATTTCTGACCTTATTCTCAGATTATATACTTTTTATATTTCTATATTCTCGTTTTCTTTTATGCCCACCGGCTCTTCTGTTCCTCACAGATACTGTTCCACTGACAGTTTCCACAGATTTCCCTGCGCTTATCCGTCGCAAGAATCTTTTCCTGGACTGTTTTTGTAAATGCAGCAAAATCCAGCACCTGCCCTGCTTTCAATCCACATCTTTCCAGAACGGCACTGTCGTACTCCGCAACTTTGTCTCTGGCTTCGCAAATCCCATCCTGATTATTGGGACAGGCAGAACAGATTTCATCAGTATCCACATGAAGCCTTATTCTCTTTCCTGAAAGAAAAAGCTTTAACATCTCTGCCATATGTGCCGTAAATCCGCCACTGTATCCCTCTCCCTTAAAATATGCCAGGCACATACCATGATGAGGGCGCAGCGGAATAATCTTTCCCTCTGTGCCCTCATCGGAAGCATATGCCGTGGCAATGCTTTTATCTTGCATATTTACGTACCTTTCCTGATAAAACATAAGCCAGTGCGATCTTGATAAGATCCGGAATGATAAACGGGAATACGCACCAGCCAAGAACTGCCATCAGACCTACCGGACCTGTGCTTCTTGTGTAAGCAAACATAAACCATGCGGTTCCAAATGCATAGCATACGATCAGTCCAATGATCATGGAAATGATCTGAACAACCGGCTTTCTGCCAAAAACACTTTCAATGGCCCACATAACAAGTGCGGAAAAGATAAATCCGATAATATATCCACCTGCATTTCCAAGAAGAGATCCGATTCCTCCGGAAAATCCCGCAAATACCGGAACGCCTACGGCTCCAAGGAGAACGTAAACCAGGACTGCCAGAGTTCCTCTTTTTCCTCCAAGTACGCCAACTGCCATAAATACTCCGAATGTCTGCAGAGTAAACGGTACCTGTGCCGGAATGGAGATCCATGAGCAAACTGCCATCACTACTGCAAAAACCGCGATATAAACAAGATCATACGTCTTGCTTCTGGTTGCTGCCACTGTTGTCATAATAACCTAAGTCCTCTCTTTCTTTTTCTGCTTTCCCTGACGGAAAAACGTCTTACATCTTTTCCTAATGATTTCCGTCTTTTGCTGTTAATAATTTAACACAGCGCGTTTATATTGTCAACCAATTTTCCTTCTTACAGTTTACGTTTTTTCTGCTTTCAAAATTTCTTCTCCGATGTTATACTGAAAGTAATGATTTTTCAGCCTAAAAAGGGGGATTTTTCCACATGGATATACACGATATACACAACATCAGCACCACCTGCACCCGGACAGAATTCGTGGGAACTGCAGTCCTTGACACCATCGGACTTGTGATTTCCGGAATTGACGATTCCCTTCTTCAGCAGATGAATGTGGGCACCAAATACCACTGTCTCGGGCTTTTCAGTTCCCGTACAGGTGCTGCAGGCCAGATCACCGCCATTGACGATGCAGTAAAAGCAACCAACACAGAAGTGCTTTCCATTGAACTTCCAAGAGATACGAAAGGCTGGGGCGGACACGGAAACTACATTGTACTTGGCGGAAATGACGTATCCGATGTACGCCACGCCATTTCAATGGCCCTGGAACTGACCAACAAAAATGCCGGCGAAGTTTACATCAGCGAATCCGGACATCTGGAATTTGCTTTTTCTGCCAGCGCAGGCCCTGCGATTCATAAAGCCTTTGGTACACCACTTGGGGAAGCATTCGGATTTATGGCAGGCTCTCCCGCCGCGATCGGACTTGTTATGGCTGACAATGCCGTAAAATCTGCAGCTGTATCCATCACAAAATACATGACACCAGATATCGGTACCAGCCATTCCAACGAAGTGATCATCGCCATCTCCGGTGACGCCAGTGCTGTAAAAGCAGCTGTACTGGAGGGCCGTCAGACAGGGCTTGAACTCCTCATCGGCATGGGAACCTATCCGGAGATTCCAGGTATCCCATACCTGTAAAAATTTCCTGCATTCTTTTTTCAACACCCGGATAACAAGACAGGGCCTCTTATTTTTTAACCAAATCAAGCAAGTAGCGAAGCGGATTGCGAATATCCGCTTGACCCTTATTACTGCAAAAAGCGCCACAGAAGATCGTAACACGATCCTGTGGCGCTGCTTTCGTTTTATATATTTTCTCCTCTGTCAGAATCAGCCAACCTGATATACATCTGCAGACTGAAGTCCGAAGCTTAATGCCTCCTCATGGCTTCCGCAGTAGATATCCACATGTCCATAAGGAGTTCCAAGATCCTCTACTGTATATACATTACCATTGATCAGAAGCTTGGTTCCAAAAGGTACTCCTGCCATTGCAACTGTACGTCCTGCTGTCGGAACTGTACCACTGGCTGTAAGATTGCCTGCTGTACCACAGCACTGTGCACAGTTACAGTATGCTGTCAGTGTAAAGTTTCCAAGGTAGGTCCCCTGGCTGGAAGAACCGGAATCTGAAGTATCTGCCGCTGTATCTGAAGTATCTGCAGATGCATCAGAAGTATCCTCATAACTCTCATCTGTATCTTCTGATGCGCCACCAGCCTGTGCCTCGTCTTCCTCCGCATCCTCTTCCTCTACAACCACATCGGAACTTGTAGAACTGCTGGAAGATTCTGTAGTATCCTCATCCGGATCATATCCATAATCATCATAATTATCTCCTGCATCTTCAGAACTGCTGTCAGAAGAAGAATTGTCTGTATCTTCGTAACTGCTGTCAGAAGAAGCATCTTCTGTATTCTGCGCTTTTTCCTCTTCTGCCGCTTTCGCTGCAGCCTGTCGTTCAGCTTCCGCTGCCGCTTCGGCCCTGGCTTTCTCTTCTGCAGCTTTCTCAGCTTCTGCCTGCTGCACCAGTGCAGTAATATTACTGTCCGCATTACTGATATCTGCCATCAGCTGCTGTGCCTCTTCCTGGCTGGCGCTGATCTGATCTACATAAGAATTGATATCATCACTTGTACTTGCCGCCATGGACTGTACTTCCTGCTGCTTGGATGCACGCTCAGTCATCAGATTATCAATCTCTGCTGACTCTGTCTCGACCTTCTTCTCATTCTCCTGGATATTCTTCTGGAGGCTGACATATTTATCCAGCATATTTCTGTCATATGTAGAAATCTGGATCGCATTCTCCGCGCGGTTCAGAAATTCTGCAAGGCTCTCGGATGAGAGCAGTGTCTCCAATGCAGAAGTACCTGCATTCTCATACATATATGCGATTCGGAGTTTCATGGATTCATACTGATCCGCTGAAGCCTTCTTCGCCTTCTCAAGTTCTGTTTTTACTTTATTTAATTCGTCTTCCTTCTCAGCAGCCTGGATACTCAGTTCAGAAATGCTGTTGGTAAGATCTTCATACTGTGCGTTTAAATCGGCCAGATAGCTCTCCAGCTCCTGCTTCTTGCTCTCAAGGCTTCCGATGCTGTTCTGTACCTGTGCAAGTCCCTCCTGTGCGGCCTGTTTCTCCGCCTGAGCTTCTGCGATCGCAGCGTCTGTACCTGATGCATATACAGTGCTTCCCATGGAAAGGGTGAGCATACCTGTCAGCAGTAATGTGAAAACTTTTCTATTCTTCATATAAACACCTTTCGTCCTTTCATGGGTTATAGTATAACACATTTTTCACAGAAAGCAATACTTTTATTTTATTTCTGTAACAAATACGTAATAATTGAAATTTCTATGCAACAAAAGCACACCAAAAAAGCTGCTGTTTTGCAGATTTTCCACGCAAAACAGCAGCTTTTATTTATCTTATCCTATGCAGTCTCAATTCCCAAGTTGTCAGCTATGCGGATCTTTCTCCGCTGTCATTGCCATACACCCTAAGGCTGTGTCTACTCTGCAGCCTCCATAAGAACTTCATTCTCAGCTTCTTCAGCCATTACTTCCTGATACTTGTCCAGGATGATCTTCTGGATCCGCTCTCTTGTTGCAGAGTTAATCGGATGCGCGATATCGCGGTACTCTCCGTCACTTGCCTTACGGCTTGGCATTGCGATAAACAGACCTTTCTCTCCTTCGATCACCTTAATGTCATGTACCACAAACTCATCATCTATAGTAACCGACACAACGGCCTTCATTTTCCCTTCTTTTGCTACCTTTCTCACACGTACATCTGTAATATTCATTGTTACTTGCCCCTTTCATTTCGCTAAACATATCTGCGGGAATTTCTGCATTTACAATACGTAGCGCTCGTTTTTCTCCACGACGATCTTTACTTCTCCTTCTTCGCCGCAGTAATATGAATTCGCCCGGATAGTATCCCGGCTCTCAACAATGCAATTCTCAATGTGCGTATTATCTCCAAGGTATACGTCATTAAGGATCACAGAGTTTTTGATCACACAGTTATTGCCTACAAATACATCTCTGAACAGAACAGAATTCTCCACGGTTCCATTGATAATACATCCGCTGGATATCAGACTGTTCTTCACAGTTGCTCCCGGATTATATTTTGCCGGTGGCACGTCTGCAATTTTGGTTTTGATCGCAGGCTCCTGCTTGAAGAAATAATTGCGGATCTCCGGTTTCAGAAAATCCATGTTTGTCTGGTAATAAGCCTCTGCAGTAGAGATGTTATTCCAGTAGGTATCGATCTTATATCCATAAATTCTCTTCAGATTCTTATATCGGATGAGAATATCATTTACAAAATCATGTCTTCCCTCCTGGGCGGCACGTTCGATCAGCTCGATCAGCTGTCTCCTGCGGATGACATAGATACCTGTAGACACTGTATTATAAGAAGAAACAATCGGTTTCTCCTCAAATTCCTCGATCCGGCAGTCCTCATTCATGCGGAGGACACCAAATCTCTCAACCTGACTCTGATCCTGGCATGTGGTACATACAACGGTAACGTCTGCACGTTTTGCAATATGATACTCCAGAACTTTATTGTAATCCAGCTTGTAGATTCCATCGCCGGAAGCAATTACAACATACGGTTCATGGCTGTTCTTAAGGAAAGTCAGATTCTGATAAATCGCATCAGCAGTTCCCTGATACCATAAACTGTTGTCTCTGGTAATGGTTGGCGTAAAAACATAAAGCCCTCCCTGCTTTCTTCCGAAATCCCACCATTTGGATGAGCTTAAATGCTCATTGAGGGAACGGGCATTATACTGTGTCAGCACAGCAACCTTCTGGATATGTGAATTCGCCATGTTACTGAGGGCAAAATCGATCGCGCGGTAGCTTCCTGCAATAGGCATCGCCGCAATCGCTCTTTTGTTTGATAATTCTCTCATACGGTTATTGTTACCACCTGCCAAAATAATACCTATCGCTCTCATTCTTTCCCACCGTCCTTTGCTGCAATTACCTGGCCAGCTGCCAGCTCTCCGTCAGGGTAGTCTTCTTTCGTTGTAACGCCTGAGATGGCGGTATTCTTACCGATCTTAACATTGTCCGGAATCACGCTGTTTTCTCCGATTGCCGCAAGGCCGAAGGAATATACGGCAGGTTTCAGAACATTCGGTGCTTCCTCACCACAACCGATCACAACATTGTTTCCTACAACAACGTCCTCTGCCACAATGGCTTTATCCATAACAACATTCTCACCAACAGATGTGTTCTTCATGATAATGGAATCACGGATCACACTTCCCCTGCCGATAACAACATTCGGACCGATCACCGAATTATGTACTTCACCATAGACTTCCGTCCCCTCACCAATGATGCACTTATCCACAACTGCATCCTCGGAAATGTACTGCGGCGGAATCACATCCCCCTTGGTGTAAATCCTCCAGAATTCTTCATAAAGATTAAACTCCGGAATGATGTCGATCAGCTCCATATTTGCTTCCCAGTAAGAACCAAGTGTTCCAACATCTTTCCAGTAGCCATTGTACTCATAGGCAAAAAGACGCTGGCCTTTTTCCTTACAATACGGAAGAATATGTTTACCAAAATCACATCCGTTCTGATCTTTCAATGCGATCAGCGCATCCTTAAGAACCGGCCATGAGAAAATATAAATACCCATAGACGCAAGATTACTGCTTGGATGCTCCGGTTTCTCCTCAAACTCAGTAATACGGTTACTCTCATCAGTGACCATAATACCAAAACGGCTGGCTTCCTCGATCGGAACAGGCATACATGCAATGGTAATATCTGCCTTGTTCGCCTTGTGGAAATCCAGCATCACTTCGTAATCCATCTTATAAATATGGTCACCGGAAAGGATCAGTACGTAGTCTGGATTATACTGCTCCATATAAGCCAGATTCTGATAAATCGCATTGGCAGTTCCTGTATACCATTCACTGCTTGTACTCTTCTCATATGGAGGAAGGACTGTAACACCACCTTCATTGCGGTCCAGATCCCACGGAATACCAATCCCAATATGTGTATTCAGGCGGAGCGGCTGGTACTGTGTCAGCACACCCACCGTATCAATTCCCGAGTTAATACAATTGCTCAGTGGAAAATCGATGATACGATATTTACCACCAAAAGCGACTGCCGGCTTTGCAACCTTTTCTGTCAAAACTCCTAACCTGCTGCCTTGCCCACCGGCCAAGAGCATGGCAATCATCTCTTTCTTAATCATGCGATCACCTCTTGTATGTTATGATTATTTAATTATAGCATACTTTACTGTATTAGTGAACATTTTTTACAATTATTTTGATTGCGTTTTACTTTTTTTATCGCTATTGTATACTATAAATTGGTAAGACTTGTCATTCTTTTCATTCTTCTGGTAAATTTCAACATTTTTCAACAATATTTTCTAGTTACTTTTACACTCCGTAGAAAACCATTTTTTAGCCAAAAGTACCACTTTTCAATTGTTTCTGTTGGCGTTATAATAAAGCAGACAAAAGAACCCCGAAAATAACATATATATAAGGAGATTATTATGTATCAGATAGACTTTCATAAACCGCTTCATATTCATTTTATCGGTATCGGCGGCATCAGCATGAGCGGCCTTGCCGAGATCCTTCTTGAGGAAAACTTCCGTATCTCCGGTTCCGATGCCAAAGCCAGTCCTCTTACACGTACACTCGAGGAACGTGGTGCCGTCATCTACTACGGACAGCGTGCAGCCAATATCAAAGATGATGTCGATGTGGTTGTCTACACAGCAGCGATCCATCCGGACAACCCGGAATTTGCCTGTGCAAAAGAAAAAGGGCTCCCAATGCTCACACGTGCGGAACTTCTCGGCCAGATCATGCGTAACTACGATACACCGATCGCCATTTCCGGTACCCACGGAAAAACCACCACAACTTCCATGGTTTCCCACATCCTTCTTGAGGGCGACTGTGACCCCACTATCAGTGTAGGCGGAATCCTTCCTGCCATCCACGGGAATATCCGTGTCGGCAACTCTGAAACTTTCGTCACAGAAGCATGTGAATATACCAACAGCTTCCTGAGCTTCTTCCCTAAGATCAGCGTGATCCTGAACATGGATGCCGACCATCTGGACTTCTTCAAGGATATTGACGATATCCGTCATTCCTTCCGGAAATTTGCTGAGCTTCTTCCGTCTGACGGAACTCTGATCATCAATGCTGATACACCGGAATACGAGACTATTACCCGTGGCCTTCCATGTCATGTTCTCACCTATGGTCTGGAGCATGAGGCAGATTATACAGCCGCAGATATCACCTGGGATAAATACGGACATCCTTCCTTCTCCGTTCTCTTCCAGGGCAAAAAAATCGGCAGCTATTACCTTCGTGTACCGGGCATCCACAATGTTTCCAACGCATTGGCTGCCATTGCCGTAGGACGCCTTCTGGAACTTCCGGATGATGTAATTGTCAAAGGCCTCGGAAGCTTTACAGGTACAGACCGTCGTTTTCAGTACAAGGGCGAGATCGGCGGCGTTACCATCATTGATGACTACGCACATCATCCGACAGAAATTGAAGCTACTCTTCATGCAGCGAAGAATTACCCACATCAGAAATTATGGTGTGTATTCCAGCCTCATACCTACACACGTACCAAGGCTCTTCTTCCTGAATTTGCAAAAGCCCTGACTCTGGCTGACCATGTTGTGCTGGCTGATATTTATGCCGCACGTGAAACAGACGATCTTGGTATTTCTTCCCAGGATCTCCAGAAACAGATCCAGGAACTTGGAACCCCCTGCGAATATTTCCCGACTTTTGATGAAATCGAGAGCTTCCTCTTAAAAAGTTGTGCACATGGTGATCTGTTGATAACTATGGGCGCCGGAGACGTTGTAAACATTGGAGAACACCTCCTCGGAAAATAGTTATCCACATTATCCACATGCTTATGCACATTCCAGACGTGCCTGGCATGTGGATTTTTTTGTGCATAACCCACTTGACATAATTCAACGGCCAAATTCCACAAATACCGCATTTTCCCTGTAAAATCGAGGTTTTTATTAGTTGCTAATAATTTTATCCTCAAGGTTATCCACATTTTCCACATTTTCCACATGCTAATTGGTGCACAACCTCTGTGAAAATAAACTATTCTCAAGTAAAAGTGGTTGTGCTATAATCCTTTTTAGCAAACGCGGACTTTTAAATACCACATGACCATTGAAGAAAACAAAGAAAGGGAGCTGCTGATCATGAGCCTGATTTCACTTCAGAATTCCTCTGAACTGGAGGTAACGATTCTTTCCAATCGTTTTATTGACAATTTCATGCCTCGCGCCAATGGAGAATTCGTGAAAGTATATATCTATCTTCTCCGGGCAGTATCTTCTTCTCCTTCTTCTTTCAGTCTGGAGCATATGGCGGATCGCCTTTTCTGCACAGAAAGGGATATTTTCCGTGCACTGAAATACTGGGAAGGTGAGAAAATACTCTCATTAACTTATACCACAGACCGACAGCTTTCCGGAATCACTTTACTGGAACCTTTTGCGGATGCCGGTCATATGGAAAGCAGTGCTTCCAGTGAGAACATTTTTTCCACCGCCGGAACTTCCTCATCGCCAGTTTCCGCCCAGATGGCAGCCGGCATTTCACAGCCTGTGGCTCTTACCGGTTCAGCCCCCAAAAATGTCTCCCTCAGTTCCAGTAATTCTGCTGTTTCCGGCGGTACTTCTTCAGAACTTTCAACCTCTGCGGACTACATCCGTAGCCTTACACCTGACCACATCAGCGAACTGAAACAGAATGAAGAGGTCAGTCAGCTGCTTTATATTGCCGAACAATATCTGGCCAAGACGCTGACTCCTACAGAAATGCAGAAGATTTTTTTCTTCTACGATGAGCTCCATATGTCCGCAGACCTTATTGAATATCTGGTGGAATACTGTGTTTCCAGGGGCCGCAAGAGCATGCGTTATATCGAAACTGTTGCCCTTGCCTGGACCAGGGACGGTGTCACTACAGTTGAAATGGCCCGTGATGCCAGCTCCCGTTTTTCCAAAGATTATTACACGATCCTGAAAGCAATGGGAATCAGTGGACGTAATCCTGTAGAAAATGAGATCAGTTACATCGATACCTGGCGTAAGACCTACAGCTTTGATCTGGAACTGATCCAGGAAGCCTGCAGCCGTACTGTTCTCTCCACCGGCCAGCCAAGTTTCCAGTATGCAGACAAAATACTTTCCGGTTGGAAAAAGAAAAACGTACATACGCTGGAAGATGTCCGGCTTCTGGATGCCGAACACAAGAAACGTCAGCTTGAGAAAGCAGTTTCCCGTAAGAAGCAGCCTGCGACTCAGTCCCAGAGCAATAACCGCTTCAATAACTTTCACCAGCGTGATTATGATTTTACAGAATATGAGAAACGTCTTTTAAATAACCAGTAACAGAAACTGGAAGGAGCTTTTTATGCCTTTACAGAATTTTCAGTATGATACTATAATGAGAGAATACAGCCGCAGGCAGGCACAGAATCACCGGATTCTGGAGAAACGCACTGCCGAGGCCTACGGAAAGATCCCCCGCCTGAAGGAAATTGATGACGAGGTGGCTACATTAAGTGCTGATAAAGTACGGCGTCTCCTGAACAGAGAAGAAAAGGGTACCGCAGATCTGAAAGCCGCCATTCAGGAACTTTCCGATGAGCGCATCACCCTTCTTGTTGCCAACGGCTTCCCCGGAGATTATCTGGAGATGCCTTATACCTGTCCTGCCTGCCAGGACACCGGCTATATTGGCAGCAAAAAATGCACCTGTTTCAAGAAAGCCGAGATCGAACTGCTCTATGCACAGTCCAATCTGAACGAAATTCTCGAAAAAGAAAATTTTGACAGCTTTTCATTTGACTATTATTCTGCTACAATAAAAAATGAAGCCACAGGACTGTCTGCCCTGGAAACAGCCAGACGGGCCTATGATACTGCACAGCGTTTTGTGCAGAACTTCGACCATAAATTTGAAAACCTGTTTTTGTATGGCGATACCGGTGTTGGAAAAACTTTTCTTTCACACTGCATCGCACGGGAGCTTCTCAGATCCACACACTGCGTCCTGTACTTTTCAGCCTATGATCTTTTTGATATGATGGCTGCAAATTCTTTTTCCAGAAAAGATACCGGCACGGATGAGGAACTGATCTATGACTGTGATCTTCTGATCATTGATGACCTGGGAACGGAACTTACCAACAGTTTCGTATCCTCGCAGCTTTTTCTCTGTCTCAATGAACGGATCATGCGCAGGAAATCCACGATCATTTCCACGAATCTGACGCTCAAAAATTTCTCGGATACCTATTCCGAGAGAACATTTTCCCGAATTGCCAGCAACTATCAGATGATATCGCTGATCGGGAAAGACATCCGTATACAGAAAATATTTTTAGGAGGAAATTAAAATGGCACAGGTAACTACAAAAGATTTTTCCACACTCCCGGTAGGAAGACTTGGACTGATTCCCCTTCAGAGCTGCAGCTCATTAGGTGCGAAGGTGAACGATTGGCTGGTTAAATGGCGTGCCGAAAGACAGTATCCTGGAATGGATTCCTTCGCATTCGAGGGATACAAACGTGATTCTTACATCATCGATGCCAAGACTCCACGTTTCGGCTCCGGCGAAGGTAAATGTACCATCAATGAGTCTGTCCGCGGTGATGACATCTACGTTATGGTAGATGTAACTAACTATAGCTTATCCTATCCGATCGGACCTTACACGAATCTTATGTCCCCGGATGATCATTTCCAGGATATGAAGCGTGTTATCGCCGCTGTCGGCGGAAAAGCCCGCAGAGTCAATGTGATCATGCCATATCTCTATGAGAGCCGCCAGGACAAACGTGTCGGAAGAGAGTCTCTTGACTGTGCCAATGCACTTCATGAGCTGATCGATATGGGTGTTGAGAATATCATTACCTTTGATGCACATGATTCCCGTGTACAGAACGCAACTCCTCTTCACGGATTTGAGACTGTACAGCCATCCTACCAGTTCATCAAGGCTCTTCTTAAAAATGAAAAGGGTCTCCACATCGACAAGGATCATTTCATGACGATCAGCCCGGACGAGGGAAGCATGAGCCGTGCAATCTATCTTGCCAACGTTCTGGGTGTTGATATGGGTATGTACTACAAACGTCTGGATTACTCAAAATATGTAAACGGCCGTCATCCGATCGCTGCATATGAATTCCTCGGACCGAAGATCGAAGGCAAGGATATGATCCTCATCGATGATATGATCTCTTCCGGTGATACAATCCTGAAAATCGCTTCTCTCCTGAAAAAGAAAGGTGCAGGTAAGGTTTACATCTGCTCTACATTCGGATTCTTCACAGACGGTCTTGATAAATTCGATGATGCTTACAAAAAAGGCTACTTCGACAAACTCCTCACTACCAACCTGGTTTACCAGGCACCGGAGCTTCTTGAGAAGCCATACTACATCAGCTGTGATATGAGCAAATACATCGCACTGATCATTGATACCCTGAATCATGATAATTCTGTCAGCCACCTCCTGAATCCGGTAGACAGAATTAAACGCTGTGTAGCAAACTACATGAGCCAGTATGAGAAATAAATAATAATTTACAGGCGGCTGCATTTTCAGGATCACAGACTGATCCGCTGGAAACGCAGCCGCTTTTTAACCAAATCAAGTAAGTCCCCTGTGGCTTTTACGAATATCCACCTGACTTCTGCATAAAAAAAGCAAAGCGGATATTTATTCTCCGCTTTGCCATATATTCCATAAAATTTCATAAAAATCTACATGGGAAGTTTCTGATATGGAATTCCTTCCTTATCCAGGATCTCCATTTCTCTCTTGTGGCAGGTACTTATGATCACCTGTCGTTCTTCTTTGTGAAGCCAGCGAAGAGCTGCTGCAAGACGTTCTTCATCATACATCCCAAACACATCATCCAGGATCACCGGAAACGGTTCTTCTTTGCAGAAAAGTTCACCTGCCGCCATACGAAGGGCAAAATAGATCTGTTCAAGAGTACCTCTGCTCAGACGTTCAATGGAAACCGTCCTCTCTCCGGTATTCACAGACATATGTAATTCCTCATCCATCAGAACTTCCCGGTACTTTCCTCCCGTAATCTCACTTAAGATCTGTGAAGTGCGCTGTTTCAGGCGAACTCCCACCTGATCTGTAATATTCCCGGAAAGTGCCTCTATCGTTTCCATAGCCATATTTAAAGCCTGAATCTCTGTTTCTTCCGGAGTAAGTACCTCTGTATTCTCTTCACACTCCTGAAGTTCTGCCTGAAGATTGGAAAGTGCAGTATGTTTTTCTTCGTGATCACTGTCCAGACTGTTCCGGTTCCAGGTCAGCTCATCGTGTCTGGAAAGCCATCGTTCTCTCTGGCGTTCCCTCCTGTTCAGCTCCCTGCTCAGACGAACACGGAAGAACAGAGCAGCTACCGTTATCCCCGCTGTCAGCACACCGGTAAGGATACTCAGGATCAGCTGGCTGGAAAAAGCGGCCAGACATCCGGTTCCGGCAATACCTGCCAGCAATACAACTGCCAGAACCGCCCCGTTAAGCTCCCGTCGTCTTTTTACCCGATCGATCCGGAGTTCCAGAAGATCTTCGGTACTCTTATCTCTGGTTCCCATATTCATTCCATCCTGCTGCTGCGTGATCCTGTCTCTTTTTTCATCCAGCTCCCTGATTTCTTTACGGATATACTCTATATTTGCAGAAATTTTTTCTTTTTCTTTTTCGAGGTCTTTTTTACGGCGGGCCGCCTCTGTCAGATATCCTTTTCTGGACATTTTCAACATCTGCATGGCACGTCCCATATCAACAGAGCTGTCGCCGGTTCCCTGATAGCTGGCCATATAATTCTGCAATTCACGGACAAGATCCTTTCCGGTAACACTTTTCAGCTGTGCCACGGATACGGTATTATCATAGACCGCCTCACTTACATTTCCGAGAACAGACTCAAGAGCTCCCTGTTCCGCATCCACAAGGCTTCCGTCATCTTCACAGAGAAGTTCTCCCATTTTCTTTTCTTTATAAAAATTTCTTGTAAGGCGATAATTCTTTCCTTTACTTGTAAACCACATGATCCCACCATATTCGGCAGGATTTTCCCAGGGTTCATATTTCGTATAAGTATCATTCTGTGCAGCTTTGCCACGGAGTCTGCGGACACCGTAAAACATGGATCGTATAAATGTATGCGTCGTTGTCTTACCGCTCTCGTTTTCTCCGTAAAGCACATTGATCCCGGGAATAAGCTCCATATCCCTGTTCCGGATCTTCCCGAAATTTTTTATTTTCAAACGTCTGATAACCATCTTGCGCTATCCTCCCGTGCTGTCCCTTTTACCGCCTGCTTCCGGTTTCAAGCAATGCCTGAAGACCATAATACAGTGCCTTTTTTTCTACCGTATCCATTCTGCCCTTTGCGAGAAAATAGCCGATATAATCACCGATCAGCGTACCACTGTAGCGTTTATAAAGCTCTTCCAGATCATATGCAGGCCAGGACTCATCCACAACATCGGTAATATTACCCAGACTCTTTAATTTCTCCGGAATCAGCAGAAGATCCGGCGAACGCATTCCCTGCAGAATAATGCGGTAAATATTACGCCCTCCCCGGCGGAATATCTGAGATTTCACAGCCTCTTCCAGCGATATCTGTGTCGTCTCTTCATGAAGCGGCATCACAAGCTGCTGATAAGACCGGCAGGCAAAAGGTACAAATTCTGTGCGGATACGACCGTTTACTACCCGTCCCTCCATATATCCATGTTCTCCGGTATCATTTCTGTCTATCGGTTCCAGAGCTCCGGAAAAAGCAGCCTGATCGCGGATCAGGATCTGTGGCTTGTGAATGTGTCCCAGTGCCACATAATCAAAGCCTGCTGCTGCCAGGGAAGCTGCACTAAGCGGAATGTGTTTCTCATCTCCGCCATGTGCAAGAAGAATATGGATTCCCTCCTCCTGCACCGGTACCGCCTTGTCATACAGGCCTTCTCTGATCTCACGGTCGTAATAGCTGAGTCCATACACATAGACATCCAGCTCCGGGTCCTTGACACAGGTCAGTTCTCTGTTTTTGAAAAAAGTCACATTGGAATTCCACTCAAAAGTACGATAAAAAGAATCACGGCTGATAAAATCATGGTTTCCTGCCATAAGATACACTCTGGTATCCGGAATAGTAGAAAACAGATAATTCACTTCCTTAAGTTCTCTCATAAGCGGCTGACGGTGGAACAGATCTCCGGATATAAATAACAAATCCACCGGGTCTTCGCGGATACCCGCAATAACCCGGCGGAAAGTGCTCCAGATCTCTTCCTCCCGCTCTTTGCTCCATGGGCATCCCCTGTCAGGAACAGCTCCCAGATGCAAGTCTGCAAGATGAATAAATCTCATGATGTTCTCCCCTGTGTATCAGTTACACATAGTCAATACTTATTGTCAGTTCCTCTCTGAGGTCTGTGATCAAAGATCGCAGTTCTTTACAGTTCTCGGGAATGGAATTACGTCGCGGATGTTACCCATACCTGTAAGGTACATTACACATCTCTCAAAACCAAGACCAAATCCGGAATGACGTGTAGAACCATATTTACGGAGATCCAGATAGAAATCATAATCCTCCGGTTTCAGGCCAAGCTCGTCCATACGTGCTTTCAGCTTACCATAGTCATCCTCTCTCTGGCTTCCTCCGATAATCTCTCCGATTCCCGGTACCAGGCAATCCATAGCAGCAACAGTCTTTCCATCCTCATTGAGTTTCATATAGAAGGCTTTGATTTCCTTCGGATAATCGGTAACAAATACCGGTCTCTTATAAATCTGCTCTGTCAGATAGCGCTCATGCTCTGTCTGAAGATCGCATCCCCAGAATACCTTGTAATCAAATTTGTCGTTGTTCTTCTCAAGGATCTCAACAGCTTCTGTATAAGTTACATGTGCGAATTCAGAATTAAGCACATGGTTCAGTCTGTCAAGAAGCCCCTTGTCCACGAAGGAATTGAAGAAGTTCATTTCCTCCGGTGCATTCTCAAGAACGTAACGGATCACATATTTCAGCATAGCCTCCGCAAGTTCCATGTCATCCTGAAGATCCGCAAACGCACACTCCGGCTCGATCATCCAGAACTCAGCAGCATGACGGGTTGTATTGGAGTTCTCTGCACGGAAAGTCGGTCCGAATGTATAAATATTACGAAATGCCTGTGCAAAAGTCTCACCATTCAGCTGTCCACTTACGGTAAGATTGGTCTCCTTTCCAAAGAAATCCTGTGAATAATCAACCTTTCCGTCTTCTGTCATCGGCATATTCGCAGGATCCAGTGTCGTTACCTGGAACATCTCTCCGGCACCCTCACAGTCACTTCCTGTGATCAGTGGTGTATGCACATAAACAAATCCTCTTTCCTGGAAGAATTTATGGATTGCATATGCACAGAGAGAACGCACACGGAATACAGCCTGGAAGGTGTTTGTTCTCGGTCTTAAATGTGTCATGGTTCTTAAATACTCAAGGCTGTGACGTTTCTTCTGCAGCGGATAATCCGGTGCGGAGCTACCCTCTACAAATACCTCTGTCGCCTGGATTTCAAATGGCTGCTTTGCCTGTGGGGTAGCTACCAGTGTACCTTTTACAATGATGGCTGCTCCAACGTTCAGCTTGGAAACCTCTGCGAAATTCTCCATGTTATCATGATATACGATCTGAAGAGTTTCAAAAAAGCTTCCATCATGGAGTACGATGAATCCAAAAGCCTTGGAATCACGAACGCTTCGTACCCATCCGCCTACCGTGATCTCTTTATCAAGATACTGCTCACGGTTTCTGTAAATTTCTTTCACTGTTGTCAGTTCCATAATCTATACCTCATTCCTCATATTCAGGATTACACGTCCCTGCGGACCTCCAAATGTCCGTATCGAATTAAGTATAGACTATTCTTATGGTTCGTGCAAGGAGTAATTGCCCTGATACACAGAAAAATCCCGCATACCGGAAGCAGTCCGGTACACGGGATCATATGCATGATCAGTAGATTGATGCATCAATGCTTCCTGTGTTCAGATATGTGATACAGTAATAATAAATTCTCTTAAATGTTTTGGTCGTGTAATGCAGTCCGTCATCAGAAGCAGCATCCGTTCCGGAATAAGAGGAATTCGTTCCGTAGCCCTTCTTCATCAGTACACTGTAAGTATCAATATACTTATAATTCAGTGAAAGTCCGGAGCGGATCTTACTGTTAAACTCTCTTACCTGCGCTTCTGTACGTGCACCTTTTCCTGCTTTCGTGATCATAACACTGTTGATCGGATTGACAGACATGTAAAACAGTTTACAGTTTTTGCTCTTCAGTGTAGAAGCAATGTCGGACATATAACTGATGTAATTGCTGATGTTTGCCATGTCGTTGATGCCCAGATTGAAAACAACCGCAATCGGTTTGCTTCCTTTGGTTTTGTTGATTTCGTTTATAAGATGAGTATATCCTGTGCTCTGAAACCAGCTAAGTCCCTGTCCGGCTTTTGCAATAAAAGAAACATCGCTGGTCACGGAACTGCTTACCTGTTTATTCAGAGTTGCCTTCATTCCTGCAGTACGGGAATCTCCTACGAAGATCACCTTACTGTACTTCATTCCAATGGCAGGTTTTGACATATTTGCAGAACTGATATCTTTTTCCATTGTACGGTTGAACACCGTTGCATAAAGGGTCGTAGTCTTGCTTATTTTAACCAGCTCTCCGGCTTCATAATCCGGCGATGTTGCAGATCCTGTACGTCTGGTTTTTGACCATCCCATGAATGTATAACCCGTTGCATTGGAAGCTGACGGAAGCTTCAGGTATCCGTCTTTACCAAGTGTTACTGTTTTCCATACGCTTCCATTTGCTTTACAGAGATTCACACTTACAGACTGCATCTGTACTGCATAGTACTTGATATTTCCACTGATCTTAATCTTTGTTCCAGCCTTCTTTGCAGTGGATGTCTTTCCATTTACTGTCGTAGACCATCCAAGGTTCACATAGCCCGATCTGGATGGCACTGTCGGGAGAGTATAATAAGTGCCCTCTTCTACTTTTTTCCGAAGTTTCTGATATGTGGAATTACTGCTTCCATTTCCCAGATAAAAGCTTACTGTATAATACCTGCTTTTTCTGCGGACTGCGTACAGATTCATATCCCTGGTGACTTTTACACTTGCTCCGGCTTTATATACCACTTTGGTACTGCCTTTCTGTGTCGTCCACCCAAGATTCTGATATCCGACTGCCTTCGGAACACTTGGAAGCTTAATCGTGGTATTTAATGTTACGTTTCTTGTCAACGCTGTATATGTTTTGCTTTTGCTGGTACCTGAATTATTATTAAACTTCACAGTATAGACCATTTTGGCTGCCGATACTTTCTGGGAAGCTGCCGGCATTATGATCAGTGCTGCTGCGAAAAGTGCCAGCAAAAGCCACTTCATGTAAAAGGCTTTTCCGGTTCTTTCTGTTTTTTTCATTTAAACAAACTCCTTCTGAAATCCATATCCAGTCCCGGTGTGCCTCCTTTTTTACAGAGTGCTGATAAATCTCATAAATGCATCCCTGCCCTCTGGTGTGCATTTATAAACACCGGCATCCTCCAGAACATGAACAAATACATTGCCCACCTCTTTGCGGAGAACATCCTGAATATTATCTTTGTCAAGTTTCTCGTATTTCGGCAGAAATTCTGCAACCCATGCAGCATGTTTCTCGATCTTTTCATTAGAAGCGATATCCTTGCCGCTCAAAATATACTCTTCCAGAAGTTCCAGTTCTTCTTTCAGACGTGCCGGAAGAACGGCCAGGCCCATAACTTCAATGAGACCAATATTTTCCTTCTTGATGTGATGGTAACATGCATGTGGATGATAAACGCCAAGCGGATTCTCTTCTGTTGTAATATTGTTTCGAAGTGTCAGATCCAGCTCAAAAGTATCTCCCACCTTACGTGCGATCGGCGTGATGGTATTATGAGGCTCACCGTCTGTCTCTGCAAAAACAAATGCAGCTTCGTCTGTATAGCCTCTCCAGTTTTCCAGCACATGTGTCGCCAGATCGATCAGTCTCTTCTCATCTTTACTCCGGATACGCAAAACAGAAAGCGGCCATTTCACGATACCGGCTTCTACATCTTCATATCCTGGAATCGTCACATGCTTCTCGATCTCAGCCTTCGCCATGGCAAATGTATAATGTCCGCCCTGGAAGTGATCATGGCTCAGGATAGAACCACCAACGATCGGAAGATCCGCATTGGAGCCAAGAAAATAATGCGGAAACAGTTTTACAAAATCAAACAGCTTGATAAACGTGTTTCTCTCGATCTTCATAGGTGTATGTTTACTGTTAAATACAATACAGTGTTCATTGTAATAAACATATGGGGAATACTGAAAGCCCCACGGACTGTCATTGATCGTGATCGGGATAATTCTGTGATTTTCTCTTGCCGGATGATTTACTCTTCCTGCGTAACCTTCATTCTCCGGACAAAGCAGACATTTCGGGTAACTACTGGATTTCACAAGTTTGGCAGCTGCGATGGCTTTCGGATCTTTTTCCGGTTTGGAAAGGTTGATGGTGATATCGATCTTACCATATTCACTGTCTACTGTCCACTTCTGATCTTTTTTTACACGGTAGCGTCTGATATAGTTGCTGTCCTGACTCAGTTTATAAAAATAATCCGTTGCTTTCTCCGGATCTTCTTTATAAGCATCCCAGAATTCTTTCTGCACCTGCGCCGGACGCGGCATCAGACAGTTCATAAGTTTTGTATCGAAGAGATCTCTGTATACAACGCTGTCCTCAATAATCCCTCTCTTTACAGCTTCATCCAGAAGCTCATCGAGAGTCGCCTCAAGATCAATTTTAGCATACTCTGTCTCGGGTTCTGTATATTCACTTTCCCCAAAGGCATCCAGAAGAAGATTCGTCGCATAGATTCTTTCACATTCTGGTGTTATTCCTGTCTCCACTCCATACTGCACCAGTTTTTTGATACTTTCACTTAACATTACATTTTCCCCTTTCCTGTCGCGCTTTTTCCAAAAAAGGACAAATACACCTGTCCTTTTCTGATTTATGCCAAACGGGTCTTCCCGATTTGTCATCTCTGCTGTTACCCCACGGCTTTTATCCGGCCATTTATCTGCGTCACTCTGTAACGTTTTCTATATAGGTCAGGAATACATTTCCCGCACTTTCAAATAATGCTGTACTGTCATTCATTCCATATGGGCTTGTCTGTCCTGTAGACGGGTCATAAAGATACGTATTATATTCATCATAGCCTACGATCACAACGCTGGAATTCTCTCCGGTTTTGGCCACTACCGGCCTCTGGGCGCTGACCTCATAAAGGACATTATCAAGACTGCATCCGGTCAGATCGATCACAGTTCCTGTATCTCCCAGTCCATCCTGAAGTTCCTTCTTCTTCCAGTTAGCTGTCAGGATCGTATCCGGTACATCTTCTATATCCATCTGGATCTTTGTCTTTTTATTTCCACGTTCCCAGACATACTGCTGAGCACGGTTCAGGACAACTCCGGTCTGATTATCCGCACGTTTTACGGCTGCTGCCGGATCTGTATAAATCCGGTCAAGAGATCCATATGCATAAACATAATAAAGTTCTCCCTGCGGAACAGTCGTATCCAGTGTCACCGGTGAATCTTCTGTACTCTCGATCTTGGAATAAACAAGCAGCGGGCTGTCCGTCTCCGGCTTCCGGGTCATGGTCAGGCGGACCAGTGTTCCTGCGCGGTTTGTAGTGATCAGAGCCACATCTACCTGACTTCCGGATGCCTTTTTGTTATTCATGATATTATCTTTTTTCTGGACTGTATAAGTATTTCCTGATTTTGCGGAAAGCTCAAATTCCATCATGGTACTTCCAACCGTCACATTTGTGACATAAAGGCCATCCTGATGATATTCTTTCTTTACTTTACCCTTAAAGCTCTCAATGCGGAATGTACTGAGTCCTTCTGTTTCATGTCCGTTGGCATCTGTAAGAATATCCTCATCAGAAAGGATTCCATATACCAGATCTTCATTCATAAATCCCAGAGTTCTCAGTTTCTGCCCGCTTTCCGGCAGGAGATCTCTTGTTTTCAGTGAATCAAACTCGATTTCTCTGATCTTTCCTTTATCATCTCCGGAAGTGATCAGCCATGCCGCATGTGCCTTGGTCTCAGATACTACAAAATAATTCTGTTTAATACCATCTTCCAGGATCTCAGAAGTTCCTGTTTCAATATCTACCTGATACAGCTTCTGTGCAAAAAGAAGAAACAGCTGATTATTTTTGTTTACATAAGTAAGTGTTCCGAGATCTTCCTTCAGGAATTCGTAGGATTCTGTGCTCGGTATGAAAACCTTTTCTTCCACTACATTACGGTCACTGTTGTAATGATAAACACAGACTCCGCTGTATCCTTCATGAACACCACGGTTCATATAACCATAAAGTACAAAATCCACATCTCCACTGTCTGACACGCGGATGATCTTAATATCATGTTCCGTTCTCACATATCTGGAATCATTATTTTCATCTTTACGGAAACTGAAGATCCTTGTGATCTTACCGCTGGACGGTGCATAAGACCAGAGATCACCATCCTGCTCAAAAACAACGATCTTTCCATCACTGTTAGACGCATAGGTGACATTTTTATTTCGGATTCCCAGAAGAAGTCCCGCATCGGAAACAACCGTCTGAGAAGGATCAAAAACTTTTGTTGCAGAACGCTTGAAGTCCAACAGCATGATCCTGGTCTCCGTATAACGCATACGATAAAATTCCGTAACATCATAAATTTCTGTTTTATCCTCATCATCCTGTGCAGAAACCTGATAATTCAAAGTAATACTTGCGGTTGTTTCGTTGATATCATCGATCAAAGGCACACCTTCCATATACATTTTGGGTGAAAGTGATCCCCAGCTGATATTGGAAAGGCCTGAAGAGATGGTAATATTATTGAAATTGGTTCCACTGGTCGTATCTTCTGCCTCCAGATATCCCGTCAGAGTATCTGCCTGCTCTTTATCCAGACATTTGGAGGAAAAATCTTTTACAAACTGCAAATACGCCTCTGTATTTAACTGCGTTCTGGAAACAACTCTTGTATAGTAATAAACTTCCCCCTCGCTGGTATCCAGCGTGATCTGAAGAGAATATTCCTGGTTCATACGAAGATCACTGCCAATTTCGATCTCTGTACTTAAATATCCGTTTTCTTCTTTGGTAAGATTCTTGATCTTACGGTTCTCCATAACCTTGCTTCCATCTGAAGTACGCACCTCATACGCAAGGCCTGTTACTGTATCTGTGTATGGATTGATCTCAAATGTCAGCTTTTTCGTCGTATCCAGAGGTGTAATACTGCCTCGCATGAAATCGGTCTGCATCTGCTGCCTGTATCCATACATTTTATTTGCCTGTGTACTTCCCAACTTTACCATAACTTCCGGAAGCGTGGCGTCATTCATATCTGAACGGTTATCCGTAGACTGACTGTTCATCAGAAGTGATGTACAGGCCACTACTGCTACGAAGATCACCAGAAGTATAGCTCCTTTACGTAGGATCTTTTTCATGTCATTCTCCCTTCTGTGAGATCGACTCTTCCGGATAAAGAAGCCTGTCCAGTGTAGGATTTACATGAAGCGCCTTCATGGAATCCGCAAAACTTTCTCTGTTCTTTTTCTTTCCGGTTTTTACTGCGCGGATCAGGATATTCTTTGGTGTATGCTCCATATCAATAAACTCAAGAAGCTGTGTCTCATAGCCTTTACTTTCCAGAAGCTCTGCCCGCAGGCCATCTGTGATCAGCGCAGCCATACGTTCTTTCAAAATTCCGTAACGCATGATCGGCTGCAGCATTTCATTTTTGATCTGGCGGTTCAGTTCATGCTGGCAGCATGGAACAGACAGGATCACCTGTGCCCCCCATTCCACGGCTTTCGCCAGGGCAAAATCTGTTGCTGTATCACAGGCATGAAGTGTCACCACCATATCTACGGAAGAAACTCCTTCATAGCCGGCAATATCTCCCTGATAGAAATGCAGTTTATCATACCCATAAGATCTGGCAAGCTCGCTGCAGTGTCGGATCACATCTTCTTTAAGATCAAGGCCTATGATGTTCACATCAAAACCCTCAAGCTCTCTGAGATAATAATACATCGCAAATGTAAGATAGGACTTTCCACAGCCAAAATCCAGGATTGTAATCTCCCGGTCTTTCGGAAGTTTGGGAAGAATATCCCGAATAAATTCCAGAAAACGGTTGATCTGCCTGAATTTATCATATCGGGAAGCAACAATCTTTCCATCTTTTGTCATAACTCCCAGATCCACCAGAAACGGAGCTGCGGTTCCCTCTTTCAGAATATACTGTTTCACACGGTTATGCGGTGCGATTTTTACACTTTCATTCTGAACAGCTTTATGATTTTTTGTTTTGATCGTTGCCTTGCCTTTTTTGCTTATGAGGATGCTTCCATCCTGGCTGCGTCCGATTACCTGAAGCTGACGGAATTCTTCCATTGCCTGCTCCAGATAATCGATAATCTCTTCCCTTGAATAATTTTTATGGTAAACCTTCGTTCCCTCTGTCACAGACGCCTGGTAACAAAGTTTCCCTTTCAGTTCCACAGGACGAAGCTTCACCTTGGAAGGTCCCTCACCAGTCCTGCGGCCACTTACAACAGCCTGGATCAGCTGTTCATTGATCTGTTCTTCTAAAAATTCCCTTATTGTCTTCATCATACTTCCATTATATTCATTTTCGTTTTTCTTGTATATGGACAGATGTTGGAGGAACCTGTCATTCATATTCTGTCATTACTGTTATCGCGGAAAATACTGTCGACATCTCCGGCGTCGGCATCTTCTCCGGGAAATTTCCTGATATACCAATACCTGGATAAGATCATCCAGAAATCCGCCCGGCATTTCCTGGGCACTGGCATCTTTGGTCATCTCATCTTTCACCAGACTGCAGATATGATACAGCATAAAACGATCCGGATACTCGTCATACAGGCGGCTTCCCTCATAGTCCAGAAGCTGACACTGCATTTCCGCCTTCTCCTGGATCTTTCTGGCTGTATCTGGGTAATAGGATTTCATCAGGTCAAACTCTCTCTCCTGTTCCCGCTCCTCATTATAAAAAACAGGATTTCCCTGTGCAGCATAAAACGGATAAAAGTCTCGATAAAGCATAATCGCTGCTGTCCTCTCTCTGCTATCTCTTACAGTATATGCAGAAAAGATATGACGGTTCCCCTGTTTCTGCAATTATGCCATGCGTTTCAGCATTCCCTGAGTCAGGCGCACGCTATGCTCAATGGCAAGTTTCTCAAATGCCGGATAATCCATGTTTGCGCTGTTATCAGCCTTGTCAGAAATCGCTCTGATGATCAGGAACGGGATTCCGTTAAGAGCTGCTGCCTGTCCGATCGCCGCACCCTCCATCTCAACTGCATATGCGCTGAACTCTTTTACAATGTTGTCCTTTACACCCTGATCACATACAAACTGGTCTCCAGAAGCAATTCTTCCTTCAAAAACCTGGATCTCCGGATTCACTTCCTCGCATACATCACGGGCGATCTTACGAAGACCCTCATCTGCCTGGAAAGAAAATTCTTTCATCTGAGGAATCTGTCCCTTCGGATATCCAAATCCTGTAGCATCCATATCATGATGAAGAACATCTGTAGAAAGTACGATATCTCCGATATTGATGTCGTTATTCAGGCTTCCTGCAATACCGGTATTGATCACAGCTTCCACCTGAAAAAGATCTGCCAGGATCTGGGTACACATACCTGCATTTACTTTACCGATTCCGGACTGCACTACAACAACTTTCTTTCCTTCCAGAACTCCCTCATAAAAGTCCATGTTTGCTCTTGTAGTGATGGACACATCTTCCATCACTTCTTTCAGTCTTGCAACTTCCTGTTCCATTGCGCCTATAATTCCAACACATTTCATGATCTGTAAGTCCTCTCTTTCAATATAATATCCTGCTGAATTTTCATTTTTCTTCTGTTCAACAGTACTTTTTCTTTTTCTACAACGTTCATTATAACAAATTTTATTTTTTATGGAAACTTTTTTTAAGAGATGATATAATCGGTAGATATGATACTGCTCTCCGGTACAAAACCATATAGATATTCTCTGTACCGGACGGCAAATAAATACAGGAGGAATTTTTATGACATATAAAACAAAAGGTGTCTGTGCTCAGGGAATTGAGTTCGAGATCGACGACAATAAGAAAGTACACAATATTAAATTTACAGGTGGATGCTCCGGAAATACACAGGGCGTTGCACATCTTGCAGAAGGAATGGATGCTGATGAAGTGATCAGCCGCCTGGAAGGTATCCGCTGTGGTTTCAAACCAACTTCATGTCCGGATCAGCTTGCAAAGGCAATCCGTCAGGCATTAAACGAAGGCTGATCTGTAAGATCAATCGCCACCCTGCAGAATCTTTTTTCTGCAGGGTGTTTTTTATATTTGTTTCTTCTGTCAGATATCTGTTCTGTCCCATTTATCACACAATGACTGGATATCTCTTGCAAAACGGTCCAGATCTTTGTTTGGGCAGCCTTCATTCTTACGGATAATCGTCATCAGGCGGCGTCCCATAGCCAGAAGCTTCTCATATGCACGGGCGGCTTTGGTCGTTTTGGGTGAAGCAGTGGCTTTCACAATGCGGATACCAACAGCTTCGTGGATACATTTGTTCTCCAGAAGATCATATTCTGTTCCGCTGAACGGCGCCGTTGCGTCATATCCCAGCTCTTCTTTCAGTCTCTGGGCAAAAACCTCCGTTACCGTATCATCTCCGTGAGTAACAAAGACATGCTTCGGCTTCGTTTCAAATGCTCTTGCCCAGTTCAGAAGGCCATTTACATCTGCATGACCACTGATTCCGGGCATTCTGCTGATTTCCGCTGCAACCTGCACCGTCTCTCCAAACAGTTTCATCTCTGTGGCCCCTTCCAGAAGTGCCCGGCCAGGGGTTCCTATCGCCTGATATCCAACAAAAAGAATGGTATTTCTTGGATCCCACAGATTATGTTTCAGATGATGTTTGATACGTCCGGCATCACACATACCGCTGGCAGAAATGATCACCTTGCAGTCTTCATCGAAATTAATCGCTCTGGAATCATCGGTAGTAACGGATGTCTTCAAGCCCGGGAATGACAGTGGATTGATTCCTTTGTTCAAAAGATCCATTGCTTCTTCATCGTAGCAGGTATAGGCATTTTCACTGAAAATCGTAGTTGCCTCATTGGCAAGAGGACTGTCTACATACACAGTAAAGCCATCATGCCCGTGAACAAGCCCCTGTTCTTTGATCTGACGGATAAAATACAGCATTTCCTGCGTACGGCCCACAGCAAAGGATGGAATCACCAGATTACCGCCTCTGTCAAAAGTTTTCTGAATGATTTCCGCAAGCATGACTGGATAATCCGGTCGTTCTCCATGACTTCTGTCTCCATAAGTAGACTCCATCACAACATAATCTGCCTCTTTAATATATACAGGATCCTTGATCAGAGGCTGATTAAGATTTCCGATGTCTCCGGAAAATACGATTTTCTCTTTCTTATCATCTTCGGTAAGCCAGATTTCAATACTGCTTGATCCCAGGAGATGTCCCGCATCCACAAAACGAACCTCGATTCCTTCAGCAGGTTTGATAATTTTATCGTATGGACATCTGACAAAGTTTCGAAGAACACCCATTGCGTCTTCCATCGTATATGCAGGAATAAATTCCGGTTTTCCTTCTCTGCGCCCCTTACGATTTCTCCATTCAGCCTCAAACATCTGGATATGTGCGCTGTCACGGAGCATGATATCACAGAGATTACAGGTTGCTTCTGTAGCGTAGATTGGTCCCTGATAGCCTTTTGCATATAATGCCGGAAGATTACCGGAATGATCCATATGAGCATGTGTCAGGAGCACAAAGTCCAGGTCACCCGGAGCTACCGGTAACTCTTTATTCTCGTAATAATCTGGTCCCTGCTCCATTCCATAATCCACCAGAAACTTCCGCCCTGCTGCTTCCAGATAATAGCAGCTTCCGGTCACTTCGTGTGTTGCACCGATAAATGTTATCTTCATGCACAAGCCCCCTTTTCCGCTCTGCTATATGTTCATAAACGCAATCGACTTACGTTTAAGCAGAAATAATCGACTTTCTGTTTATTAACAGTTTTATTGTATTTATTATACACGAAATGTTTGGATTTTGACAGTCTTTTTGTGAAATATATGGAATTTTAAGAATTTATCTTTAGAAAGATTGTTAGATTTTTCAGAATTTTAAGATTCCCCAGCGAAGGTAATGTAAGTTTACTGGATTTTTTTGGTTTGTTGACATCGCTGGGGATGGGATGAGCTTATGCTATAAAATTATTTTTGATTATTTGATCAGCACACCTTTTGTTACTGTGGTTACAGATTCCTTGCTTCCGTCTTTTGCAGCGTGATAGCCACGTACTCTGTAGTAGTAGCCGCTTGGAACGATTACTTTTAAGCTTTTAGTTAAATGAGTAGCATTGTTTGTTGTAAAACTCCAACTTTTATACACTGAATAACTACCATTAACTTTTCTCTCTAAATACAGTTCCAAATACACTGTATCACATGCATGATGGCATTGTGTAATTCCAGAAACCCCTACTTTATTACTGGCTAACTTTGAAACCTTGGTAGTTCCATAATTTAAATTCGTCCCTCTAAGCACACTATAAACTGTATCTTCGGAAGAATCTAAATCTGTTTCCAGATCTGTTGCTTCTGTAATGTCTGATGTATCAGATGCCCAAACAGCACTAATATTTGTGCAACATAAAATTCCTACAAGCATAAATAATGTAATAAATTTAATGATCTTTCTTTCCATTTTTCCTCCTTCCAAACTCACATTCCTATCTTTAATACGATTTTTTCACTGCGTTTTCTCTCAAAATCTCATATTTTCAATCAATTTTTCAAATTCATTTTCTGGCATTTTCCCGCTGACTTGATAGTATACTTCTTCATATTTCCAATATGCTACATAGTTTTTTTCTTTATCCGCCTTATCTCTTACCGCTAATAAAGTAATTGTAATATTTTCATCATCAAATACTATTTTTTTTATTTGCTTACCATCTAACCCAATCGCAATACTATTTTGATTATCAATATTCTGATCCATATATAATGTTATTACTTTATCATCATGCTGATATTCCATAAATGCAAATTTTTGCATTTTATCAACCTCATAATCTAAATACTTAAATTTCTGCGGTCGATACATGAAATACGGAACTTTTATTCCTAATTGTTCATTTATATCATCTCGCGCTTTATCTTCATCCATGCTAAGAACATCACTACTCGGATCATTATCCACCACAATCTTCGTATCATTCCCCGTCCAAACCTTCACCGAATCAATAAAATAACTCCTGTTAGCCTGGCTGGTCATGCTTGCGGCGAATACGCCTGCTGCACACACGAGCACCGCCGCTGCCACCTTTGCTGCTTTATGCCTTTTTTTCTCAGGGAGGTAGACAATTTTTACTTTTTCAGGTTCATCTTCTTCATAAACGCCATCTGCTTTCAGTCGGTCCACAAGTTTTTTGTAGGCAGCTTTTGCCTCTTCTTCCGTTTCTCCATCATCAGGAAGAACTCCGTTCGGAAACAGAACTTCCTCCATCTCGTCTATTTCTTTTTCGTATTCTTCTGCCAACCATTTTTTCAGTTCATCATCCCTGAAATCTTCCATTATTTTTCTCCTGTAATCCTATCTTTCCTTGACAATTCCTCCGTTAGAGTTCATATTTAATAATAGTATATGACTATTCAGGAGGAATCCAAATGAAACACATCGTACTTACCGGCGGTGGTACTGCCGGCCATGTAACTCCAAATATTGCCCTGATCCCAAGACTTAAGGAGCTGGGTTATACAATTTCCTATATCGGTTCCTATGAAGGAATCGAAAAAAAACTGATCGAAGAACTTGGAATCCCTTATTATGGAATTTCATCTGGAAAACTGAGACGCTACTTCGATCTAAAAAACTTTTCTGACCCGTTTCGTGTCCTGAAAGGCTTCAGCCAGGCCAGAAAAATTCTGAAAGATCTGAAACCGGACGTTGTTTTTTCCAAAGGCGGATTCGTTACAGTTCCTGTTGTAATTGCGGCAAAACGCCTGAAAATCCCAGCACTTATCCATGAATCAGATATGACTCCCGGACTCGCCAATAAACTCTGTCTCTCATCTGCATCAAAAATATGCTGCAACTTCCCGGAAACTGTCAATAATCTTCCTGCTGACAAAGCAGTTCTTACCGGAACTCCGATCCGTCAGGAACTTCTTTCCGGAAATGCGGACGCTGGTCGTAAATTCTGTGGTTTCACTGCTGACAAGCCAGTAATTATGGTTATTGGCGGCAGTCTCGGCGCAGCTTCTGTAAACGACAATGTCCGTAAGATCCTTCCGGAACTTCTGAAAGATTTCCAGGTTGTTCATCTTTGCGGAAAAGGTAAAACCGATGAAAGTCTTAAAGGTACCACCGGGTATGTCCAGTATGAATATATCCAGGATGAACTTCCGGATCTGTTCGCTATGGCTGATGTTGTGATTTCACGTGCAGGTGCCAATGCAATCTGCGAAATCCGCGAGCTGCATAAACCGAATCTTCTGATTCCACTTTCCGCAAAAGCAAGTCGTGGTGATCAGATTCTCAATGCACGTTCTTTTGAACGCCAGGGATTCAGCATGGTTCTGGAGGAAGAAGAAATCACAGAAACAAAACTTCTGGACACCATCCACCAGCTTTATACTGACCGTCAGAAATATACAGAAGCCATGGCTGGAAACGGTCGTGTAGATTCTATCAGCAAGATCACAGAGCTTATTGAAGAATGCGCCCGTTCCTGATCATTCACTTTCTGTAAAAAACTCTGCCATTTCCAGGAAATGGCAGGGTTTCTTTTTATTCGTAAACTTTACGAAACTCTTCTTTCAGCCAGCGCTTTGCCTTATATATCCTGTTATTCACACCACTCTTTGTCAATCCAAACTCTTCTGCAACTATCTCAACTGGAATATCCAGATATTTGACCTGAATCAGGATTTCATAATTAAGAGGCTGTTCTTCACGAAATCTTTCCAACACCATGTACATAGATTCTTTCTTCTCTTTACGCAGAATTACTTCTTCCGCATCAACAGATCTCTGAACTTCCAGAATTTCAGAAATATCTTCTGTACAGACAAACTCATGTCTGGAACTGGACTTCTTTTTATAATCCATTGCTTTATTCACGGAAGATCTGCGTATCAGGGAATACATCATTTTTTCATTGTCAACATTCAGTCCTTTTCTCATGTTGTACATTTTATAAAGTACATCCTGGCTGACATCGTCTGCCATATTCCAGTCGTGCAGGATTCCGTATGCGTATGCTTTGGATATTTTTCGATATTTAAGGTAAAACTCTTCGTATGTCTGATTTTTCATTTTTTCTCTTTAGTAGGTATTTATCAGTCTCTGACCTTTTTCAGAATTTCATCTCTCACCTCATCGCTGAGCTCTCCGGCTTTCCAGGTCAGTCCAACTTCATCACCTTTATATCTCGGAATCAGGTGCATATGAAAATGAAATACAGTCTGTCCTGCAATCTCTCCATTATTCTGGACAATATTAAATCCATCACAGTTTAATGCATCTGTCAGCTTTCCAGCCATTTTTTTTGCGAGGATCATTGCCTTTCCTGCTGTCTCATCTGGAAGCTCATAAATATTAGCTGCATGTTTTTTCGGTAAGATCAGAGAATGACCTTTACTTGCCGGACCCAGATCAAGAATTACACGAAAATCCTCATCCTCATAAAGTGTTGCTGCTGGAATTTCTCCATTTGCAATTTTACAAAATATACAATCTCCCATTGTTTTATCCTCCTAGCTTAAATAGTTGTTATTCTTATTTTGTCGTATTTTCTCGATTTTTTCAACACTGTTCTTGTTGATATTTGGAATTTCTGATGTTAATATTTTTTTGAGGTGATAACATGTGCAACGACGACACAGTTAATGAATTAAAAAAAGATTTTCATTACACACTTTCTAAATTTTCTCATGAAATCCGTAATCCGCTGACTCTGATCAACAGCGGACTTCAGATGATCGCATCCGCCCATCCAGAAGTTGAGGATTATGAACACTGGGATGATGTTATGGATAATCTCAGTTATGTGCGGGAACTTCTTGATGAACTTTCTGCATTTAATAACGCAGGACGGGTCAAACCCGAAGCAACCGATACCGGTATGTATCTGAAAACAGTTCTTTCTTCTGTCAAACCTACTCTGGACTATCTGGATATCCGTCTTGTGACAGACATTCCCAATGATCTTCCGACACTGATGCTAGACAGAATCCAAATCCGGCAGATGCTTCTGAACCTTCTTAAGAATGCCTGGGAAGCAGTTCCTGTTCCCGGCGGACAGATCTCTGTGACAGCTTTTACTGAAAAATCTGGTATTTGTATCAATATTCAGGATAATGGATGTGGAATTTCCAAAGAACAGCTTGCAAGTATCTTCCAGCCGTTTTTTACAACAAAAGAAAACGGCACCGGTCTGGGGCTTACTATTTCCAGACAGGTAGCTGAAGCGCACCATGGCAGTATTTCCATAGAAAGTACCCCTGGTCAGGGAACCGTTTTCCATATTTTTCTTGGATGATAGAATATCACTGCAGTCAGAAAACCGCACAGCAAACCGCCAATATGAGCTATATTATCAACACCTTCACTTGCAAAACCAAAATACAGAGAAAACGCAGCCATGATCAGCATTTGTCTTATGGTCAGATCTGAAACTTTTCCTCTGTGACGGATTATCACATAGATCATTCCTCCCATAACTGCAAATACCGCACCAGATGCTCCTGCGGATAATGTGTATTTTTCTGTCTGCATATCAAAAAACAAAGAGAGCAGATTTCCTCCAAGACCTCCAAGAATATAAATCAGAATAAATTTTATTTTTCCAACAACCGGTTCCAGCCGTTGTCCGAGAACAAACAGTACCAACATATTATTGATCAGATGGGGAGCTCCGAAATGCAGGAACATGCTGGTAAACATACGATACCACTGTCCCTGTTCAAAGATCAGAGGTGCATAAACCGCACCACATTCCAGCATATGTTGTCCATTCTCAGAGCCACCGGTAATCTCTACAATGAGAAAAATTAATGCATTTAACAGAATCAGCAATATCGTCACAGGTTCTTTTTTTATTTCTTCCACTTAAGTCCTCTTTTCTGTAACATCTCCGGAAAATCATTTCCAGTTTGTGGTCAGTTTATTGGACTATTTTATCAGATTTTCATTATATAAACAACCTGCGGTCTTCTATATAATACGACATAAACCCTGTTTTTTCGCTTTGTTATCTCAAAAAAATATAGCGGGCCTGTGCAAAATCTACTTCATCCTCATCTTTCAATAGATGTTCTTCTCCAGCTTTCAACATCTGCCCATTAACAGATGTTCCATTTCTGGAATTCAGATCTGTCAGATAATATTCTCCGTCTCTTTTTCTGATCTTGGCATGAATCCGGCTGACCGTAGGCATATTGATCACAGCGTCTGATGCTGTCTCCAGTTTTCCGATCACAACAATCTCCTGTTCAAGATATATCGTTGCCAGTTCTCCCGGTTCACGGCTTACCAGTGTGGCCGGACCCTTCACCAAGCCTGACGTAAGAACCATGGTTTCTCCGAATCCCTCTTCTGCCTCTCTTATCATTTCCTGTTTTTCTCCGTGTTTCTTTGATGTTTTTTCCATTTTCTCTTCCCATTCCGTTTCTATTCCTTCCTCTATATCCGTATCCATATTCTTTTCTTCTGAATATGCAGAATCTTTTTTCACAGAATTTTTCTTTTCTGATATTTTCACCGGAAGATCCTGTTCTTTCCTGGAAAATCTTTTTATCAGCCAGAAAGATAACATCCCCAGGATCATTATTCCCAGAACTCCACACAGAAAAATTTCAGTGCTTACCCTGGGCAGGTATCCTGTTGCCATTCCCATGGCAGCTCCCAGCAGAACCAGAACAGCTGCCGCAAATCCCGCTGCTTTTTTCCCTATATCTGTTTTCTTTTCTGCATCCTCTTTCGACTTTTTCTTTTTTCTCTTTCCTGCCTTTTTTGATTTTTCTGCTTCTGCTTCAGAGTCCCGTTCCCAGTTTTCCATATCCCACAATTCTTCCTGTTCTTTCTCCGATGTTACTTCCTTCTGTACTGATACAGTTGCCTGTTTTTTTTCATATGCTTCAAAATCTTCCTGATTTCCATTGCTTACTTTATACAATTCTTCCTTGATATATTCCAGATGAAAGCTGTCCTCCAGTGCCCTTCTGTATACACTGTACCCCAGCATAACTGCCTTTCCATCCTCATGATCCAGTTTTGGAAGAAGATATTCTGCAAGATTCTGAAACTGCTCCTGTATCTCTCCATGAAATCCGGGCATATAGCAAAAGCGAACATTGTTCTTTTCCGCATCCAGATAAATATATTCCGGCTCCAGGATCAGCTGACAGGGATTCAGAAGATATTCCGACATCGCTTCCATCACCTGAATAAAACCGCCAAGAATTACCTGAAGTTCTTCCATTCCGATTTTTCTGTTTTCGAAAAGTGCAGTCATCGAATGTCTGGAAGTCACATCATAATACACCATAAATTTTCCATCGATTCCCTGAATACGGCATTGCAGAAGATCAGGTACCACATTTGCCACAATCATCCTCACCTGATAAGAATCCGTATTAATCGTATCTTCTCCTGTCAGTATCAGATAATTATGATTCATATCTCTTTTATATTCTGATCTCATTTTAATTTTTCACCTCTTTCAGCGCATCTGCCGCTCCCTTTATCCTGCGTATCCATCCTACAGGACGTAACGGTTTCGCTGTTCCGCTGACTGTAATATTCCATTTTTGTCCGAGAAACCCTGCCGGTATCTCCATACGATAAGTTACCTGCACATTTTTTCCCGCATTTGTCTGCATACTCAGGTTTTCCCCTCCAGGCAGTCCCTGGCTTCCAAGCATCCGTCCCTGAATATCCGCTGTCTCATATATATTTGCTTCTTTTTTATATCCTTCCATACTGCCACTTACTGCCGCCTCATATGCAGCTGCTGTCAACCACGCCCTGTTATGTACAAAAAAATCCAGATACAACATACTCATAATAACCGTGAGCAATAACGGCATCAGCAGTGCCGCTTCCAACGTAAAACTTCCTTTTTTCAGTTTTTTCACAAAAATACACCTCCAAGATATCCTGCAAGCAAAAATGGTACAAACGGTATTTCAATATCCCTCTGTTTTTTTAACACGAGAAGCTGAATTCCGGAATATATCCCACACAGCAAAAGCGCAGCAAAAAGTATTCCGATCAGCTCTCCTGCTGTCATCACAGACCCCATTGCTATTATAAGGAGACCGTCTCCTGCTCCGATCTCTCCTCCTGTGAGCGCAGATATTATTGCGGCAAATATCCCGATTCCCATTGAAATCAGCCCATCCGGCCACAAACTTCCTTCTGTTATCCTCCACAATATACCTCCCACCAGGAACAGACAAAACACCGGAAAACAAATCTCTTTTTTCCGGATATCTGTCCATGTATTAATTCCAAGAAATGCCATCATACATATTTCGCCTCTGCTCATAGCTTCTCCTCTCATCCACAACGTCCACACGCATTCATTTCTCCGGATACTTCCGATTCTTTCACCATACGGACAGATCGTTTCAATGCACTGCAGCTTTCTCTGTTATGAAAACGATTGCTCTTTTTTGTGATATATACAACACCTGCGGGTTCCTGACCACGGCTGCACAGTTCACATGCCTGATACTTTTCGCCGTATGTATTTTTCATATTTTTCACAGCTGATCCTGATACCTGCTGTACCGACAGATTCAGATAGCTACATCCCAGTTTTCTGTGATATACAGTTCCTGACTCTGTGACATATACCATTGGCTGATTTTCTGCCGCCGTGTTTTCTTCTTCATATTTCACACCTGTCCACGCATGAACTTTTACTGTATTGTGGAACCAGACCCTTGGTAACGGCAGTAAACCGCCTACAGGCTGGCAGGAATATACATCTGGCAATACGATATTCTCCGCTCCGGAATTACCAGCTCCATATGCATACATTCCCGCCTCCTTGGCCTTCTGGCACAATTCTGTCAGATGCTCTGTCTGCACTTTATAAATATCCATAAACGAGATCAAAGTGATCACACCAAACAAAAATATCGGAAGAACCAGAGCAGCTTCCACAGTAAGACTTGCCCTTTTCAAAAAGGTGCACAGGGATGCCTTTCCAGAAAGTGGTTTCCTGCTCATCGGGGAAAGCAGAAAAAACCTTCTCGGAGAGCGCCTTTCTCTTTTCTGATCCAGTCTGTTTATCTGATTTTTATCTTCTTTTTCTTTCTGAAAAAGCATCCCTGTACACCTCTCTTTCTATTCATATGCATACTGTCGTGTGACTGTAAATGTTTTCTTGTTATTTGCTTTTACATCTGCAGAAGCTTCCAGGGCAACAATACAGTGATCCATCCGAAATCCCGGTCTTTTCCCTTTTTCGCGGATCGAACATTCAATCATATCCATTCCTCTTATCACCTTTTCCTGCTTTCCCTTGGCAATAAGAAGCACACGCAGATAATCTTCATAGGACATTCCCCCTTTAGAGTCTTTCCTCGATGTGTCCAGATGATCCAGAATGTGAGACAGGTTGCTTAATGACAACTGCCAGTCTGACGCATTTTTTACAAGAGGAACATGACCGCCCGCAAAAAGTTCCCGGACATCCAGTACGCTCTCCGCAAAAGCCCAGCATACGAGCAATGCCGCTTCGATCACTGCAGCTGCCGGCGGAACCAGAAAGCTGGATGCGATCGCCAGTGACAATGTCTCCAGCTGAATTCGTTTTCCTCCATCAGCTAATAGATGTGCCATATTAACGCCCTGCCGGATCAGGAGAAGTTTTGCAGCTACAGATTTGAGATTTTCTCTGTCACTGTTTTTTCCACCAAGAATATATTCCACCTGATAATTCAGCCCTGATGCAGCCGGCTTTCGGTAATTTCCCAGTTTTTTCAGTAGATACTGTCCGAAAAGAATTCCCGAAGTGTACGAATTATCGGTCTGTATGCCGGAATCCATCAGCATTCCTGTTTGAAGCGTTCTTCCAGATGTCAGTGTTCTTTTGTCCGTAACAGCATCTGAAATCCCACGTTCTGTCGGAACTACCAGATCGATCAGTCCCATTTTTCGTACTCTTCGAATCACAGGAATAGGATTTTCCACATCTTTGTTTACACCACCGGTAAAATCTTCACTGCTTCCTCCATCTCCAAAATCGCCCGAATCTTTCTGATTTTCCTGGTTCTTTTCGGCTTCTTCACTTTTCTGTGCAGCATCCGAAATCTCTGAGTCATAAGAATTCATTGTATCTTCATTTTCCGCCTGCTCTCCTTTTCGTTCTGCTGCTTCTGTTTTCTCTTCCTGGTCCTGTAATTTTCCAAGAAGGATCTGTACCCCCTGACTTCCCAGTGTTTCACGCATATATCTGACCGCCTGCCCAAAAAACACTTCGCCGTTTCCATCAGTCAGCATACGATATCCGTTAAAGCCACCCTGCAGAAGTTCCAGTTTCTGGCTGTTCTGTTTTAACACAGGCTTCATATAGGACTGAAAATTCTCATATACGGATGCCATATCCGGTTCCTCTTTCCCGCCTGCATATAATGCAAACAGGTCATAATCCTCCAGAAGTGTCCGGTCATACTGTCCGAACAGAGAATACAGACCGATATCCATACTGTTCAGGATCTGCGTTCTGGCAGCTGACATGCGTACTGATTCAATACTTGCGCTTACAAGAGACAGGATCAGACTTAAGATCAGTGCCAGAAAAATCGTGATACTGCCCTTTTTCACTGTTTTCACCAAGAGGGTACTCTCCTTTCCAAAACGTCAGGATATTCTACCGTTTTTTCTTATTCTCAGATTGCATTACTTTGTTTTGTGATTTTTGCAAGAATTTTTTTGACAAGAGCGGTAAGCTGTTCCTTAAAGATGACGACCAGACTGATCAGAACCACCAGAATCAGGATAATTTCCACAACTCCTACCGCATCTTCTTCTATCGCAAATTCTTTCACACATCTCCATATATTTTTCATTTGTCACCTCGCATTTCTGTTGCCCTGTGCTTTTTTATCCTCCATAAAAGGAAAGACCCGCAGGCAGCATAATTACTGCCATTACCACCAGCAGCATCAGTACCATTGGCAAAAGCAGTTTCGTTGCTGCCGCTTCGCCAAGTACTCTTGCTTTTCTTTTTCTTTCTTCCCATGCTTCCACAGATTCTTTTTCCAGCAGATCCGACAGATGCCTGCTTCCTTTCTGAAGATTCTGGATCAGCAGTGTTGCAAGTGTTTTATATTTTACCTGTCCACATCGCTCTCCAAATCTTCGATATGCCTCTGCCTCAGAAATTCCACTGTCCATTTCATAACATGTTGTCCGGATTTCTTCATAAGCCGCCCGCTCTTTTCCATTTTCTTTTTTTCCATAGTCCAGAGCGATCTTCTGAAATGCCTTTCTTGCAGTTAAACCAGCCTGTACCAGAAGTGTAAATTTCATGATCAGACCGGGATAATCCATCAGCATCTGCTCTTTTCTTTTTGCCTGGACAGTCTGCTTTTCCCTCTCTTTGCCAATTACCACCGCAAGTGCGGCTACCAGGCCAAGTGCGGCGATCAGATTTCCTTTCGTATCTTTCGGCTGCTCCCATTCCAGATGTTTTCCATTCCACGTATCCGGGAGATAATAATATTCCGGATCATTCTTTTTCTGGTTATACTGTGCGATCATATCCTGCAGTTCTTTCTCGCGCTGCTGTTCTTCGCTCAGTTCTTTTTCCGGCTCTGTCTCTTCTCCGGTATCTTCCGTTTCTTTCTCCGGTACCTGTACATACAGAGAACCAGATTCTTTTCCGTCTACAGATACTATGAATTTCTCTTCGTAAGCACCTGTCTCCTCTTTTTCCATACGGTAACCGGATGAATACACCGTGCCTCCTCCACTTTGTAATGTCAGGAGCATTCCGACGATGTTTCCGGCAAGTGCCACCAGGATAAAAAGTTTCTGTCCTTCCGTATTTTCTGCCCATGGCGGAAGCCGCCCCAGTTTTCCGGCAAGAACTGCCCCCAGAATAACCATAAATATCACAATATGTACCCACATCTCACACACCTACACTTCTATATCTACAATTTTCACACCCAGCCAGTATGACAACCCATAGATTCCCATACATACTGTCATTGCACAGATACCAAAAGGATTTCCATAAAGCACATCCAGAAATCCTGGCGATGTCAGTTTCAGATAACAGATGATTCCTGCCGGCATAATGCTCATAACCATCTGTTCTGCTTTTTTTGTAGCCAGTGTTGCCTCAATTTCTTTTTTAACTTCAATCTTGTCTCCAAGCATTCGTGCTACTTTCTGAAGCACCTGTGTCATATCTCCTCCTGTCCGTTTCGCGGTATAAAATACTGCCGCAAAATTTTCAATATCTTCCACTCCACTGCGCTTTCCCAGGTCCAGAAATAATTCTTCAACCGGAACGCTTAAACGCAGCTGACTTTCGATATAGCGGAATTCATCCAGAATATCACTTCCTTTTTCATAAAGTCTTGCCAGATCCTTCACTGTAGCACGTACCGCGTTTTCTGCGGAATACCCTGCCTGCACCGCCACATTCATAGACGTCAGTGCATCACGGAACTGATAATTCAGATTTCTTTTCTGGCGAACAATGCATTTCTTTTTCTGTATTTTCAGAAAAAGTACCGGCAGGGGAAGCATAAACAGCAGTACCAGCAGGCTCTGATAAAACAGATAATCGACTGCTGCGCAGATGACAGCTCCTTCCAGAAGATATTTCGCTGCTTCTTTCACCGTAAATTGATACTTCCTGTAATCTTTCCTCGTAAATTCCCATTTCTGATTCTTTCCTTTCTGCTTTTTCATAATCTGATTCCCGCCCGTTCCATTTTTTCACGATGTAAAAGTTCTCCGGCCTTTACAAGCCCTTTTCCTTCTTCCCAACGGTAAAGAGGTCTGGTCTGAATCTCTCCGTTCTGGAATCCACACACCTCTGTAACTTCCAGCAGTTTTCTGCTTCTGTCCCTCATACGTCCGAGATGTACCAGAATATCCACCCCTGATGCAATCTGTCGCCGTATTGCTTCCAGCGGAAGATCAATTCCCATCAGTGTCATTGTTTCAATTCTGGACAACATATCACGGCTGCTGTTTGCATGAAGTGTGGAAAGACTCCCATCATGGCCAGTATTCAGACTCTGCAGCATATCCATGGCCTCTCCGCCTCGTACTTCTCCGACTATTATCCGGTCCGGCCTCATTCGAAGAGCCGATTTGATCAGATCACGAATTGTTACAGATACAGCCCCTGTCATATTCGCCATCTTTGCTTCCAGACACACAAGATTGTCAATTCCTCGGATCTTAAGTTCCGCATTATCTTCAATTGTGATCAGTCGTTCATCTTTCGGGATATATTCCGCAACAGCACCAAGAAAGGTTGTTTTTCCGCTGCCTGTACCACCACCGATCACAATGGAATATCTGGCCTGCACCAGTTTTTTCAGAAATTGTGCACATTCCTCTGTAATACTACCCAAAGAAATCAGCTTTTCCATAGTTATCGGATCGTCAGGAAAACGCCGGATCGTCAGGATCGGACCATTTAACGCTACCGGATAAACAACTACATTGACACGTGCGCCGTTTTCCAGTCTTGCATCCACAATCGGCATGGATTCATTTACAACACGGTTACACCTCCCCACAATCTGCTGTATCACGTCCTCCAGCTTTTCTTTCGAGGTGAAAGTTTTATTCCATCTGGTAAGTTTTCCGGCCCTCTCCACAAAGATATTGTCCGGTCCGTTTACCATGATCTCCGTTACGCTTTCATCTTCGATCAGTTCCTGTAGAACATCCAGCTTTCGCACAGAACAGAACAGTTCCTGCCGAAGCCCCACTTTTTCTTTCAGGGAAAAAAACAACTCTTTTGACTGATTCAGTATCAGTTCATCGATCACCTCCAGGATTTCCTCATCAGACAGTTCCCTGGATACATCCAGCTGCTCCATAAGCAGATCATGTATTTCTCTGAATTTTTCTCTGTTCATGACCGCTCCTTTCTCAGAAGACTACGGATATAATCTCCCAGTTCACTCCAGACCAGCTGTTCTACATAAGTCTCGGAAGATATGTTATCCATATGAAAAGGCAAATGCACTTTTTCTGTTTTTTCCAGAATTTTTTCTTTATTCCAGATCTTCAGCAGATTTTCAAACTGCGTCATTTTGCATACAGAAACTGTATCATTCAGGACCGGCATATAAATTCTGCTGCACAGATCCAGAAGCTGAAAATTTTCATCTACATTTCCTCCCATATCCAGGATCAGCACTTCGTAGGAACTGTGCAACGTTATTTCCTGCAGAAGACGTTCCCAGTCTTCCCAGCATACCGTACGGATATCTGAAGGCATCCGCACAGGAGGTATAAAGTCCAGATTATTGATCGTCTGGATCATTCCGTTCATCCTGTGGATCAGATTCTCGTTTCCCTGTCTTACATAGTAAAAAAGATCGCTCAGATTCGTGGAAAATGATTTCCCAAGCAGTTCTTCAAATCCGGAATACTCTTCAAGATTCAAATAAAGAACAGCTCGTTCTCTGGCCAAAATCTGTCCAAGCGCAAGAGAAAACGATGTCTTCAGACATCTTCCAAGGGGTGAAAAAACACCTACGATCTCCATTGTTTTCTTCAGGGCCGGAAACGCTACCGGATTCAGCGCTTTCTCTTCTCCATAACAGGCCATTACTTCCCGTATTACATCTGCAGAAGACTGGTATTTATACACACTTGAATACTGATCCAGTTCCGGTGGGTGTACTCCCTCCGAAAGAATGATGATCTTCCCTATTCCGATCTCACGGATTTCTTTCCGCATAGCCTTATCGGAAATCAGCAGCAACTCAATATGATTTTCTTTTCCATAGGCAAGCAGACTCTCCGCTGTTGTAAATGCCTGGATTTCAAAAGGAAGATTTCTTTTCTGGTTCAGATAGTCCATGAAATTGAATGCATAATCCACCTCCAGATCACAGACTGCAAATATGTTTTTCTTCAATACACACCTCCTGCATAAAGCAATGCACTCAAAAAGATCGGCACTGTAAAATGAAAATTCTCCGGATGCTTCATTCCTTTTCTGTAATAAGGACGGATTTCGCCTGTACAGTAAAATTCATTCATATACTGATATAAATAGAGGATTCGCTGGCGGATACCGCCTGTAGAAATAAGAATTGCCAGAGAAATGCCTGCACCTGCAAGCAATGAATAAACGATACATTCTGTAACTGTCCGTGGACCCATGATTCCACCCAGAGCACACAAAATCTTAACATCTCCCGCTCCAAGCATCCGGAATATAAACAGAATTCCGAGAAGAATAAGTGGAACTGCTGCTCCTGTCAGGAATATGATCATGCCTTTCGGCCCCTTTTCCAAAAGCTGTAGTAAAAAACCTGCCATAATCGAAAAAAGTACCCAGCTATTATCCACAGCTTCCTCTCTGAGATCCATCCAGACGGCCATCGCAGAGATTACTACGGATAAAAAACCACCCAAAGATATACATGCCTCCTTCCATAAAATATATGTTTATTCAGTTATCATAAATGTGGAATTTCCCACCTGACCTGGCGGTGATCGATACCAGAAGATCTCTGGTGAAACTTATTATAGGATTCTTAAAAGCTTTTGTCCAGCATTTTCGTTCGACAAATTCTGACATTCGGACAGATCTCTGCAACACACCTCTGCGCCGGATATCCTGATGACATTTTTGATGACACCCTGGTTCTTTAACGCTTTTCAAACAACGAAAAAAGCAGTTAGAATAAGGTTTCTAACTGCTTTCAGCTAATAGCCAGTACGGGAATCGAACCCGTGTTTCCGCCGTGAGAGGGCGGCGTCTTAGCCCCTTGACCAACTGGCCATGTTCATTTGTTTCTGTCGTTTAAGTTGTTTCCCTCAACCGACTTCGTTAGTATATAACACTTCTTTTCAAAATGCAAGTACTTTTTTTAATTTTTTTAAAAAAATTTCATGTTTTTCACGTTTATTCGTTTTTTACCCATTTTCCGATATTTCATGCGCTTGACCACTGTGAGTGTAAGTGCTACTATCAAAGCACGAAATGTTACAGAAAGAAGGAACTTTTATGCCCCGTCTCCTGTGTCTTGGCGACAGCATCACAGACTGTGGCCGACTTTTTTCCGCAGATCCGTCTGGAAAAGGATATGTGAAGATTCTCTCCGGCCTCCTTCATAATGCCGGCTATGATTTTTCCATGGAAAACAGAGGAATTGATGGTTTTACCCTGGAACGGCTTCTTCAGAACATGGATTCCTGGCTGGAAGCCTCTGATCCGGATATTGTTACTGTGCTGATCGGAATCAACGATATTGGAATCATGATGAACACCCGCCGTTCGTCCGCACAACAGCAGGATTTAATGGAAATATTCGCAGCCCGGTATGAACAGCTTGCCCGAAAGCTCTCCGGCACAGGCTCCCGGAAACGGAAGCTTTTTTTCCTGGAGCCATTTGTTTTCCCATGGCCACGCTGCTACGCTTCCTGGTTCCCCCTTCTTTCTCAGATGTCCGTCCATATCCGAACAATCAGTCAAAAATACGGCGCCGTTTTTGTCCCGCTGCAAGACGACCTGAATCAGAAAGCTTCTCTGCATGGAATGTCAGCCATAACGGAAGACGGCATTCATCTTACCAGGCAGGGACACCGGATTCTGGCTGAAAAACTTTATACATTGATTACAGCAGAAAGGTAATGTTATGGAAAAAGCAATCAAAAAAATTGAAGATATGTCACTGAATGCATGGCCCTCCCATAAAATGGAACTTTATGACGGATGGATTCTACGTTTTTCTTACTTTTATACTCACAGAACCAACAGCGTGGAACAGTTTGGAACGTCCACCCTTCCATGGCGGGAAAAAATCCCCTACTGCGAGCAGGTCTATAAGCGCCTTGGAACTCCTGCGATCTTCAAGATCAGTCCACTTGTATCTCAGGATTTTGACTACATGCTGGAAAACCGTGGCTATTCCATTCAGCATGTGACCAATGTCATGACTGTAGATCTGGCCCAGGCTGTTCTGGACACGCCTGTCACCGATGTGCTCTTTACCAATGAAATTCCTGATTTCTGGATCCACAGTCTTTTTGACCTGAAAAAAACTACGAATCCGATCCACAGGAGTGTGGTTCCTTCCATGTACCGTGCAATTCTTAAAGAAACCGTCTGTGCTTCCATCACAAAAAACGGCCAGATCATTGCCACAGGGCTTGGAATTCTGGATCGTGATTATATCGGTATCTATGCGATCCATGTGCGTGAAGATTACCGCCGCAGAGGATACGCCCGTCAGATCTGCACCGGTCTACTTAATGAAGGCAAAAAAAGAGGCGCAAGCCACGCCTATCTCCAGGTGGTAAAGAACAATGATTCCGCTGAAAAGCTTTACAGTTCTCTTGGTTTCCGGTATTTTTACACTTACTGGTTCCGCGTCCAGCCTGTTGGAACACGCTTTCAGTAAATACGGGGATTTTCCAAAAATCCCTGTAGAAATCAAAAAATCTTTTTGCTATAATACTTTTAACATGTATAAAATCTTTCCTGCTTTCATATACTGATCCTTATCAATCAATAAGGAGACTGATCCCATGAATGATCCGCAGGAAAAAAACACAAAAAATCCCTATCATATTAATTACAAAAATTATCTGGATACCAATGCCTGTACTGAATGCACGGGTCTGATCAACCATGGAATAGACAGCCGTGAGCAATGGGAATCCTTCCGCCAGATCTTTGATTTTATGCCGGTACCGGAATCCCAGGACCTTACAGATAAACAGGACTGACCGTTATCCCAGGTCGGAGGACACAAATGAAAAAACTGTCTGCTGCATGTATGATTCTGGGCCTTTCCCTGTTTGTGGGCGGCTGCAGCAATGATCAGATCGATGATCACATTATTTCCCTTCAGGATAAAATTTCAGATGCCACATCTTCAGATCCCACCTCCCGGGAAGCATCGGATTCTTCCCTGGAAGAACGGGTTTATATGGATGAAATTACCGGCACACTGCAGAATTTTGACGGCACAAATATGACTATTTCCAGCGACGGAGAAACTTATGTATTTGACGTTTCCAGGACAAGACTGGAATGTAAATACGGTGTTGTATTCAGCGACCAGGTCAGCGTAATCTATCAGGGGCAGCTTTCCGGAACAGATATCAGCACCATTTCTCCGATCAAAGTAACTGACAAATATCATAACGAAACCCCTCTGGAAAATCGCACACTGAAGGGAAAAGTAAAAAAACTTACTTCCAATGCACTCGTTATCGTTACAGAAAAAGGAAATACCGTAACTTTTCCTGTCACCGGTGTCAGACAATACTATAAAAAAGGAATCAAAGCCGGCAGGTGGGTCTATGTCCATTTTCGCGGCAAATTCATTAACGAAACCATAGTTGGTGATAAACAGTACGATGGCAGTTTCACAAAAGTAATCAGTGTCTCTGATACCGATCCACTGAAAGTACCTGCGGCAACTCCCACCCCTTCTCCGGCACCGAAGAAAAAAGAACAGCATCTCCGGGCAAAAATTGTAAGTGTCAGCACCAGTACCATGACTGTTGTCCCTCAGACTACGGGGTCGGAACTGACTGTTCCACTCACTTCTGTTCCTGTATACTTTAAAGGCGGCATGGCTCCTGGTTCTTATGTAAATATTATTTATACCGGTAAATTTAATGGGGAATCCACTAACGGCATGAAAATCCGCGGAATTACAGGTGAAGATCCGGATACACTTTCTATCCGCAATATTTCTTCCACTGTAACCGGTACAATCCTCGGTACAACCGCCAATACTGTGCTGATCCAGACTTATGATGGAGTAAAAATCCTCTGCAGCCGTGAAAATGTCCAGGATCTTTCCACAAGCGGAATGGAAGAAGGTGCGGATCTCCGGGTTACCTTTAACCCTGCGAAATCACGCACCTCCAATATTTATACCTGTATTAAATTCGAAGACCCGTGACGGAAGAGAGTTCGGATTCTTTCTTCCCCCTCTTCCATCCAGGCGCATACCTCCGGTGTCTCACCCAAAATGTCAAAAAAAGCTCTGCATTCATCTTCCGTACCTTTTCCGTGAAGAACCTTAAATGCACCGGCATCACTGCCTACTGCCACATGCACTTTTTTCCTGAAAGCTTTTTTCAGATTTTCCTCGCCTGTCCGGATAATAGAGGACAGAATCTCATTTTCGAATCTTCCACAATCCATCAGATTCCGGACCGTCACAAGAGTAGGTACCCACACACTTCTGCTGTCTGCCAGCATGGAAAGCGTTTCTTCATCCATGTAATTGGCGTGTTCAATGCTGTCAACACCGGCTTCAACTGCAGCCTGCACTCCATAATTCCCATTGGTATGGCTCATCACTGCAAAGCCTTCTTCATGTGCAATATGTACCATTTCTTTTACTTCTGCCGCTGAAAGCGGAGTTCCCGTGATCTTTCCATGATCCTCAAAATCCAGAAGGCCGGTAGTCATGATCTTGATAAAATCCGCCCCTTCCTCAGCAGCTTCCAGAACCCTGCGGTGATATTCCTTCATATTCGAAAAACTTTTTCCGACAATTTTTCCATAATGCTCTTCTTTATAAATGGCAAAAACCGGCGTGCGGTAATCAATTCCATATTCACCGGCCAACTGTGCGGTTCTTCTGGAAACACCATAATGATCTCCTCCGTCTCTTACAAAACGGATTCCTCTTTTCTGATATTCCTTAAGATGACTTCGGATCAGCGCATCCTGGGGCCCGTTTTTCTGTGTCTCAACGGCTTTCCGGTAATCGTAGCCGTTAAGAAATATATGTGCATGACATTCTCCAAACATTTTCATCACTGCTCAAAAAATCTTCGAATCTCTTCCTCTGTTGCCTGTACAGATCCCTGTACAAAGAATGGCTTTCCGCCTCCCCGTCCGTTTAATTTTGCATTCATTTCTTTTGTAAATTGGCGGAGATCACCGTCTTTTTCACCCATTGCGTACTTGAAACTTCCATCTGCATTTTTGGAGAATACCGCACAGCAGCCCTGACAGGTCTGTGTTACGGCATCCGCAAGTTTCCGCACACTGTCCGCATCCATTCCGTCCATAAAGATAAGAACACTTCCGCTTCCTGCATAGCGCTCTGCCTCTTTACGGCACATGTCATCCACCATCTGGCCAACCTGTCCCTTCAGGCGGAAATTCTCTTCCTGAAGACGTTCCACTGCCTGCGCGGTCTTGTCCATCTTTGCGGAAAGTTTTACAGAAATCTGATGGTTCTGATCGTTGACCATATTCAGATAATCCAGAACACGTTTTCCACAGATCATCTCAATACGGACACCTTCACGGAATTTTTCCACAGAAAGAAGCTTCACCATACCGATCTCTCCGGTATGTGTCACATGGGTTCCGCAACATGCACAGATATCCACGCCCGGAAATTCCACAATACGCACCTGGCCGGTAAGTTCTTTTTTACTTCGGTAATCAATTTTTTCCAGTTCTTCAGCTGTAGGATATAAGATTTTCACCTCAGTGTCTTCCCAGATCTTTTCATTTGTTTTCTGCTCGATCTCGGCAAGCTGTGTCTCATCCAATGGACCATTCAGGTCTACAGTGATGGTATCGCTGCCCATATGAAAGCCCACATTATCATATCCATAGGCCTCATGAATCAGGCCGCTGACCATATGCTCACCGGAATGCTGCTGCATCAGATCAAATCTTCTTGCCCAGTCGATACGACCCTGTACTTCTGTTCCTGCTTCCAGCGGTTTATCTGTATAATGAAGAAGTTCTCCATCTTTTTCATGTACTTCTTTCACTTTCACGTCGTTCAGATATCCGGCATCACTTGGCTGTCCGCCGCCTTCCGGATAAAAGGCACTCTCGTCCAGAATAATGTGAAAGCCTTTTTTTGCTTCTCTGCACTCCAGGACTTTGGCTGTGAATTCTTTTTTATATACATCTTCATAATATAAGCGTTTTGTCTCTGTCATCTGTCTCATCCTTTCTGCATCTCTGCTTTGACGTTTTATAGTATAGACCAATTTGGGGTTCCCTGCTATAAGAATTCTATTTTTTTCAAAAAATTGCTTTTAAAACTGAAGTTTTATCTCTGTCTTACGCGTTATAATAAGTGAACGGGCTGAGAAAGGAGCTGATCACATCACACGGGAAGAATATCTGGAATATCTGATACATACATACCAAAATTTAATATTTTCCATTTGTCTGAAATCGGTGGGCAATCCTTTTGACGCCGAGGATCTGACACAGGATGTTTTTCTTTCCGCCTACAAAAATCTCTCCCGTTTTGACGGTACTTACGAAAAAGCCTGGCTCAGCAAGATCGCAGTCCACAAGTGCCTGGATCATCTGAAAGCTGCCGGCAGACGTACCATCCCTACAGAGGATACTTATTTTGAACAGCTCCATGATAAAGAATCCTCCCCGGAAGAAGCATTTCTGGACAAAGATTTCCAGAATCAGATCCGGCATTTGTGTTCAGATCTGAAAAGTCCCTACAGGGAAGTAGCCACCGCACATTTCTGCGAAGAAAAAACTGCCGCAGAGATTGCAAAAGCGCAGAACAAAAATACCAAAACAGTCCAGACGCAGATTTACCGTGCAAGATCCATGCTGAAGGCACTGCTGGAAAGGAGCGATTAGATGCATATACCACAGGATGAATTACAGAAATTTCAAAGCGGAACTATGGATACTGAAGAAATGATCCATTTTCTGGAACATATGGAGCAATGTGATTTTTGCCTCGACCAGCTGCTTCAGGAGGAAGAGACTGCTTCTGCACCTGCCCCTTCTTATCTGCAGGAAGAAATTATGAAAAAAGCTTCTTCACCGGAGGTAACTGCTTCCAGAAAAATCCGCGAAACCGCTTACTGGTTCCGGCTTCTCTGTGCAGGTTTACGTACCGCTGTTGGAATGGGTGTGGCACTGATCATGCTTTTTTCTGTATCACAGAGTGATTTTACCACTTTACGACCTTCCCGGGAAACCCGGACAAAAATCTCTTCATCTTTTAACATCGGGTCCGGACTGAACTGGATTTCTGAACAGGTAGGGTCACATCTTTACGAACATTCTCAGAATATCAGTGATAATCTGAATGATCTTACGAATAAAATTATAAACGGAGGCAAATAATTTATGAAAAAACAAAAACATGGTTTCTGGGTATTTATTTTTTCTCTGATCCCCGGTGCCGGGGAAATGTACATGGGATTCAAAAAACAGGGGATCAGCATTATGCTGCTGTTCTGGGGCTCAATCGCGCTGGCTTCCATTACCGGTCTTGGATGGCTGGCCATGTTTCTCCCCGTGATATGGTTCTACAGTTTCTTTAATGTCCATAATCTGAAATCCCTGTCAGAAGAAGAATTTTACTCTATTGATGACAATTACGTTCTTCACATGGATCAGTTTTCCGGTAATATGGGAAAGTTCCTCCAGAAGCACAGAAATGTAACTGCATGGATTCTGATCCTGTTCGGTATCTGTATCCTGTGGAGCCGTTTCACAGCTCTTCTGTACCTCATTATACCGGATAATCTGTCCCACTATGCCTATGAAATCTGCAACAGTCTTCCTCAGATTGCCATTGCTATCGGTATCATTGCTGCAGGTATTTATCTGCTCACTCAACAAAAAAAGAAACTGGAGGAAGAAAAAAATAAAGATGAGCATTATTGGGAACCGTACCGTCCATATCAGCAAATAGCTTCCCCTGATGATAATTCAGAAGCTGCTGAAAAAAATCCTGAGACATTTTCTTCTCAGGACAATATTTCTTCTGAAAATAGTATTCCTTCTGAAAATACTGTCCTTTCCGAAAATAAGGAAGATACCTCTCCCTCTGAATAATCAGTAACTTCAAAAAAAGATCCGAAGTCTTCCGACAACGGATCTTTTTATTTTCATCAGCCTGTATACATAACCCTGGAAAACTGCGGTGACCCTGCATAGCCCTGTGATTCCTTAAATGTTACTGCTTTGATCCAGCCTGTTTTGGAACCATTTTTTACACGGATATACATCTTATTCCCAGCGGTCCAGAAATTCAGAATTTTCACACCCGTATTCTTGCGGATCACAAATGCTTTACTTCCGGAAGTGGGAGTTGTGTACGCCTGTATGTTCTTTGCCGCTGCAAAAAGTCCTGTTCTCTTGTTAGCAGCATTAAGTTTTATATATTTTCCGTAATTGGATGTACGAAGTAATGTTCCTTTCTGATATTTGTATGTAAATTCTGTTGTACAATATCCAAGAGAATATGACATAGCCTCCGTTCTTACACGAACTGTATTACCACTCAGGTAAATTTTCGCTTCATTTACCGGTCGTCCATATGTTTCATTAATGAAATTTACAACCTGAACGATTTTTCCGTTACGGTACTGATAAAGTCCGTGGAATACACTGATATCATTATCCGTACCACCTCTCAGACACAGGAAAGGTTTTCCATTAGATAATGTAATAATACGAATGGACATATCCATAAAAGCTTTATTTATTGCACAGACTTTTGTATTATTTACATAAATATCTGCACCGTTCCAGCACCCATCATACTGACTTTTTTTCCGGACAACCTTAATCCTGTCTTTCTTTCCATCGCCGGTAATATCATACCTTGTCCAGGTTTTTCCCGGCTGAATTGTATACATCCTGGGTGCTGCCGCCTGCACTGGCAGTACGGAAAAGATCATGAGACCCATAAGAAATATACAGATACCCAGTAATTTTTTTGCTCTTCCTTTCTTCATTTTTTCTCCTCCTTTTTCTTTGCATACTCTGGCTTTTTTATATCAGTATAATAAAAAAGCACCTTTTGAATATTCTCTGTACAAAGCGGCTGTTCTCATTCCGCTCTGTCACATGGTCATAAACGTAACCAACTTATGATCTACGTTTATTTTACTATTCAACAGGTGCTTTCTGTAATATATTTTTTACTGCTTATGTGTTACTTTAAGACGTGTCATCGCTCTCGCAAGAGCCATCTGGTTCATATGATACTCCTGAATGCTCTGCTTCTGACGAAGCTGCTCTTCTGCACGCTCCTTGGCTTCCTGTGCACGGCGGATATCAATCTCCTCCGGGCTCTCTACGCTGAGGCAGAACAGCTTGGCACGGTTGTTGATCATCTCAACAAATCCGCTGCTCACCGCAAAAATATGCTCATTGCCCTCTGCATCCGCAAAACGCATCTCACCGGGAATGATAGCTTCTACGACATTCGCATGATGAGCAAGAAATCCCCGCTCACCATCCACTGCCGGAATAATGAGCTTCTGAGCACGTCCTGCATAAGCCAGTTTATTGCTGGCGTAAATTTCCAGGCCAAATGTCTCACTCATAGCCGCTCCTTACTGCCGGTTCTCCTCGGCTTTTGCTTTTGCAATTACGTCATCAATAGTTCCAACATTAAAGAATGCATTCTCAGGATAATCATCCATCTCGCCATCGATGATTGCCTTAAATCCACGGATGGTCTCTTTCAGTGGTACGTATTTACCTTTGATACCGGTGAAGTTCTCAGCTACATGGAATGGCTGGGAAAGGAACTTCTGGATCTTTCTTGCACGGAATACAGTCTGCTTATCTTCCTCTGAAAGCTCTTCCATACCGAGGATAGCAATGATATCCTGCAGTTCTTTATACTTCTGAAGAATCTCCTGTACTCTACGTGCTACTTCATAGTGTTCTTCACCGACAATATCTGCCTCCAGGATACGGGAAGTAGATTCCAGAGGATCTACAGCCGGATAAATACCCTGCTCAACGATCTTACGGGAAAGAACTGTTGTTGCATCCAGATGGGCAAATGTTGTTGCCGGAGCCGGGTCAGTTAAGTCATCGGCCGGTACATATACTGCCTGTACAGATGTAACAGATCCTTCCTTGGTAGATGCGATTCGTTCCTGCAGTTCACCCATCTCAGTTGCCAGTGTAGGCTGATATCCTACTGCGGATGGCATACGTCCAAGCAGAGCGGAAACCTCAGATCCTGCCTGTACAAAACGGAAGATATTATCAATGAAAAGAAGTACGTCTCTGTGTTCCTGATCACGGAAATACTCTGCCATGGTAAGTCCTGTCTCAGCAACACGCATACGTGCTCCGGGCGGCTCGTTCATCTGTCCGAACACTAAGGCTGTCTTCTCAAGAACACCTGATTCCTTCATCTCGGTCCAAAGGTCATTACCTTCACGGGAACGCTCACCGACACCGGTGAAAATAGAATATCCACCATGCTCGGTAGCGATATTCTGGATCAGCTCCTGGATAAGGACTGTCTTACCAACACCGGCACCACCGAACAGACCAATCTTACCACCTTTGGCATATGGTGCAAGAAGGTCGATAACTTTGATACCTGTCTCCAGGATCTCAACTGCCGGTTTCTGTTCTTCAAATGAAGGCGGATCACGATGGATGACCCAATGCTCTTCGCCCTCCAGAGATTCACCACCATCTACGGTATCTCCAAGAACGTTGAACAGACGACCAAGTGTTTTATCTCCAACCGGAACCTTGATGCCGCTTCCGGTAGCTGTTACTTCTCTGTCCCGCTGCAGGCCCTCACTGGCTCCCAGCATGATGCAGCGTACGATATTATTTCCAAGGTGCTGGGACACCTCCATAACGCATCTCTTACCGTTGTTCTCAACTTCAAGCGCATCCTTGATATTCGGAAGCTGTCCGTCTTCAAAAACAACGTCTACAACAGGTCCCATAACCTGTACAATCTTACCTTTATTCATAGTCATCACTTCCTTTTTTGTGCTTTAGCACCGCTGATAACCTCTGTGATCTCCTGCGTGATCGCAGCTTGACGTGCACGGTTGTACTGAATGGAAAGATCCTTCAGCATCGCCTTCGCATTATCTGTAGAGGACTGCATTGCTGTCATTCTCGCATTGTTCTCACTGGCATATGCCTCTACAAGACATCCATAGATCACACCTGTAAGGTAGTTCGGGATCATGGTATCCAGAAGTACATCCGCAGATGGAGATAACACGATCTCCTCCTGGTAAATGTCTGCCGGAACCTGACCAACTTTAAAATCAGCTTTTTTCAGCGGTAAAAGCTGCATATTCACATTTTCCATCGCCATTGCATTCTGCATCTGTGTATAGACAATGTGAATTTCATCCAGCTCTCTTTCCAAAAATGCCCGTACGATCTCTTCTGTGATAAGACGCGCTCTGTGCATGGTCGGCTTCTGTACTGTATACTGAAAACTGCCGTCCATATCCACATCTCTCTTGCCGAAATACTGACGTCCTACCATACCCAGAACATACAGTTTATGATGTCCCGGTACCTCTTCCATGAAATCTTCTGTCATTTTCTGTACATTATGATTGTATGCACCAGCCATACCTTTATCACCTGTAATGACAATGGTACCTACCTTTCTCTCTTCCTTTGGAACAAGATGACGCTCACTGAAGAAAGGATGCTGGATATCCGGCATATGACGGAGGATTCTGGCAATGGCAGCCTGCATATTATAGAAATATGGTTCTGTATCCTGCAGAATCTTCTTCGCCTTCTGCATCTTGGAAGAAGAAATCATGTACATCGCATTGGTGATCTTCATGGTGTCCTGAATGCTTTTCATACGAGTCTGTATTTCTTTTGCATTTGCCATATCAACACCTACCTGCTCTTATCTTTGAATTCTTCTGCCGCCTTTATGATTTTCTCTACAAGCTCATCAGAGAGCTGTTTTGTAGTTTCGATCTCTTTGCCGATCTCTGGATATACATTATCAAAATACTCCAGAAGGTCTTTCTGATATTTCTTGATCTCTTTCTTTTCTACGTCGACCATCAGCTTGTGAGTTGCAACACAGAGAGTAATTACCTGCTGATGAAGACTTAACGGACTGCAAAGAGGCTGTTTCAGAAGTTCCATCAGACAGCTTCCGTATTTCAGCTGTGCAGTTGTAGCCTCATCCAGATCAGAACTGAACTGGGTAAATACTTCCATTTCTCTGTACTGTGCCAGATCGATACGTACGCTACCGGAAGCTTTCTTCATAGCCTTGGTCTGTGCCGCACCACCAACACGGGATACAGAAAGACCAACATTGACTGCCGGACGCATACCTGAGAAGAACAGATCACTTTCCAGGAAAATCTGACCATCTGTGATGGAAATTACGTTTGTAGGAATATATGCAGATACATCACCGGCCTGAGTCTCAATGATCGGAAGTGCTGTGATGGATCCGCCACCTGCCTCTTCACTCAGACGGCTGGAACGCTCCAGAAGTCTGGAATGGAGGTAGAATACGTCACCAGGATAAGCTTCACGTCCCGGAGAACGCTCAAGCAGAAGTGACAGCGCACGATATGCCACTGCATGCTTGGAAAGATCATCATATACGATCAGTACGTCTTTACCCTGATACATGAAATACTCTGCAAGAGCAGTACCAGCATAAGGAGCAATATACTGAAGAGGTGCACAGTCACTGGCTGTTGCGGAGAATACGGTTGTATACTCCATTGCACCATATTTTTCAAGATTGGAAACTACCTTTGCAACAGTAGAAGCCTTCTGTCCGATAGCAACATAGATACAGATTACATCTTTACCCTTCTGGTTGATGATCGTATCTGTTGCGATGGATGTTTTACCTGTCTGTCTGTCGCCGATGATAAGCTCACGCTGTCCACGGCCAATCGGGAACATGGAATCAATAGAAAGGATTCCCGTTTCCAGAGGTACAGTTACAGACTTACGGTCGATGATTCCAGGAGCCGGGTTCTCGATCGGGCGGTATTCCTCTGCCTGGATCTCTCCCTTTCCATCAATAGGCTCACCAAGTGCGTTCACGATTCTTCCGATAAATTTATCCCCTACCGGAATACCTGCCTGCTTGCCAGTTCTGGCAACCTTGGTGCCTTCCTTGATTCCTGTATCCTTTCCGAAAAGAATACATCCCATGCTGTTGGCACGGACATCCTGTACCATACCTTTCAGACCATTCTCGAAGGTCACGACCTCACCGTACATGGCATGATCGATGCCATAAACAGTTGCGATACCATCTCCCACGGAGATGACAGTGCCTACTTCCTGGTCCTTGCTGATTTCGTCATAGTTCTTTATTTCTTCCTTGAGAATCGAAATGATTTCATCTGGATTTATTGCACCCAATTCAATTTCACCTCCGGGTTAATTTCTGTTTCAGTTTCTTATAACGTCCGATGAGGCTCCAGTCGTACTCACGATCTCCTGCCCTGAGAACAAATCCACCTACAAGGCTTTTATCCTCTGTAAGGGTAAGTTCCACTTCTCTGGCAGAAAACTGGCTACGGAGAAACTCCTTCATCTTATTTTCCTGCTCTTCGGCAGGACGTGTTACATAAAGAAGCTCTGCCTTGAGAATTCCTTTCTGTTCCCGGCTGTAAGCATCATAAGCTTCAAGGATCTCTCCGATTCTGTCAATCTTCTGATACTTACACGTTACTTTAAGAAAACTCTTCATTTCCTGCGGAAAAACCCGCTCTATTACCTGTTCTTTTTCTTTGAGGGAAACAAGTGGATTTTCAAGCATCTTACCTATCTCAGGTGTATTCTTAAAAATCCTTCCTGTTTCGCAGATTGCCTCCCCCGGGACAGAAAGACCGTATAATGCTTTTGCATAATTAATGGACGTCTCTGTCATGAGGATCACCTGCTCCTTCTAAAAACTGGTCATATAGGGACATATCCTGTGCTTCGTCGTTCTTTTTTCCCATGATTCTGGATGCTGCATCCATTGCCAGCTCAGCCACTTTGCCTTCCATCGCTTTCATAGCAGCTTCCTGCTCAGTGCTGATATCTCTTCTTGCTTTCTCAAGAATCTGACCGGCCTGATCATTAGCTCTCTTCACGATGCTGTCTGCCTGTACTTTTGCCTCGTCCTTAGCCTGCTCTACAATACTGAAGGATTCCTCCTTCGCAGATTTCAGTGCATCCTCATACTGTCCTTTCAGCTGGTTTGCTTCAGTGGTTGTCTTCTCTGCTGAAGCAAACTGCTCATCGATCATGGATTTTCTCTTCTCCATAACACCAATGATCGGGCCGAAAAGGAACTTCTTCATTAAAAGATAAAGAACGATCAGGTTTATAATAGTAAAGACAAGGTTGATATCAATTTTAATCACCTGGTCCACCTGCCTCTCTTAATCCTGAATTAGTATCTCGTCTTTACCTATTAGCCAAGCATGATGATGATCAGAAGACCGATTACGAAACCGTAAATAGCTGTTGCCTCTGCAAGAGCACATCCAAGAAGAAGTGCTTTACTGATCTTGCTCTCTGCCTCCGGCTGTCTTGCGATAGCTTCTACTGCTTTGGATGTTGCAAGACCGATACCAATACCTGCTCCGATACCTGTAAGAACTGCGATAGCTGCACCAATTGCGATTAACATAGTTTTTTCCTCCTGTAAAATACAATTTTTTTCATTTTTGAATCAAGCAGATACTCTGCTTCATTACTCAATTGCTTCCTTGATAAACAAGGATGTTAAGAATACAAATACATATGCCTGTATGAATCCGTCGAAGAAATCAAAATACAGACTGAATGGTATGGGAAGAATGGCCGGACAAACAAACTCCAGCAGCTTCATGACTACGAAACTTCCCAGAACATTACCAAACAACCGCATGCAGAGAGATGTAGGTCTGATCGCGATTTCCAGAATATTGATTGGAAGCATGATCGGAACCGGCTCCGCAAAGCTTTTCAGGAAACCTTTCAGTCCCTTCTTATGAAAGCCTGCATATTCGATCAGAATAATGCTCATCAATGCCAGCGCAATGGTTACGTTCATGTCCTTCGTTGGTGGTGTAAAACCAAACACGCCTGCGATGTTGGCTATTCCGATGTAAATTACGGTTGACATCAAATAAGGCACATACTGTTTGCCTTCTTCTCCAAGGATACCCATGAAGAAATCCTGAAGAAAACTTACTCCGGATTCCAGAAGCAGCTGCTTCTTACCCGGATTTTCCACACTGAGATTTCGAACCAGAATCAGTGACAGAACCACAAGAACCGCCATAATGACCCATGTGACTACCACACATTCCGCGATAGGTATTCCACCAAATACCGGAATGGTAAAAGCCGTCTTACTGTTCAGTTCTTCTGCCAGTGTACTTGATAAATCTCCCGTTTTTCTCCCTCCTTTTCTCCTGGCTGTGATCACTGCATTTGCCAATTGGTATGACCACGCCTTGTAGTTGACTTTATTTTACTCCGCATTTCCAGAATGTCAATATTATTTTTGCCCGTTTTGCACAAAAAAGAATTTTTTTTTTATACAAAATAAACAATTTATTTTGACTGATCCTTATCCGGCTTCCTGCGTACGGAAACTTCCCCATAGGAAAGCAAGGTCTCTGAACCATCCTGTTCTCTTACAAGAAGCCTTCCATCCGATGCTATCGCCTCGGCATATGCTTCCCTTGTACGCGCTCCGTCTGCGATCACAATCATATTTCCAGGAATGATATTATTTTCTGTATATTCTCTGGAAAGTCCCGGAGTTTCCACTTCCATAAGAAGCTGATTGGCAATCTCCGCCACAAGAATACTGCAGTTTACATGTTCTGCATCCTTCCTGCTTCCAAACAATGCACCCGCCGTTTCCTGTATGTCTTCTGGAAATCCCTCTTCCGGTACATACAGATTCAATCCGATTCCAACAACCGCAAACTCAATGTTTCCACTTTCAAAGTCTGTAACAGCCTCAGTCAGTATTCCACACACTTTCCTGTCGTGAAGATACAGGTCATTGACCCACTTAATCCCCAGATCAATCCCGCAGATTTTCTTCACTGCACGGTACACTGCAGTTGCCGCCGCCGTAGTGATCAGGAGTCCTTCCTTCAGAGTCCGGTCCGGTCTTAGAACGATACTCATATAAAGTCCTGCATTTTCAGGGGAATAAAAACTTCTGCCTCTGCGGCCCCTTCCGCTTTTCTGTCTGCGCGCCAGTATCAGTGCGCCATGACCTGCTTCTCCTGAAAATGCAGCCTCCTTGGCTGCACGGTTTGTGGAATCCAGTTCCCTGTATATTTTTACAGGTACATCCGGATGATCGAGGTAAAGCCGTATTCCTTCTTCCGATAAACGGCTGCCACCCCGGAGCACATAGCCTTTGTTTGGTCCCGCTTCTATGGTATATCCCTCTTCCCGAAGGGATTTCACAGCTTTCCAGATGGCTGCTCTTGTGCAGTTCAGTTCTGCTGCCGCCGCTTCTCCGGATATCAGCTCATTCTCGTGCTGCTCCAGAAGCTTCAGCATTCTTGCTTTTACAGTCATATCTTCACCGTCCATAATCTGCCTGAAATGGCAAAATTTGTTCCCTTCCAAGAGACGAAAGCATTATAGCACTTAAACATCGCGATGTCTATTATCTTTTTTACATATGCTGTCTATATTATTTTTATATTTCAGATATGTTTATTATATAATTTTTCTCATTTTTATCTGTTCTCATTAACTTTTTTGGGAATTATTTCTGTAGAAAACCTGTAGATTCAGGAGCAAATTTTCCTGAATCTCTGTTATATGCAGATTTTCTTTATCATATATTTATCATTTGTAATTAGAAAGACTCTTCTCAAGAAATTCCCGGTACCTGTCGCGTACATCATCGGGTGATGCAATTACCGCATCCGGGCCAAGACTGGCTATCCAGCCAAAAAACTGATCGCTGACGTTGACACGAACCAGCGTTTTGAAATGTTCATGATCCTTCCTCTGAATCATAATGTCCCTGCCAAACCGGTCCAGTACAACTCCGACCAGACGGTTATGCGCTTCCAGACATATGGTTTCCTCTTTTCCGCCAAACATCCCGAAGGTTCTGGATGTCAGCTCTCCCGCATCATAATTCTCAAAAAGTTCCCTGCCGCTGCGGGCTGCCTCTTCAAGCCGGATCTGCATAATCTTGTCCACCCGGTAGTGCTTCACTCTGCCACACTTCTCATCACAGGCGACCAGATAATAATTCTCATTCTGCCACACAAGTCCCCAGGGACTGACACGATACCGTTCTCCGTTCTTCTTCAGCCGCAGCTCCTTCTCCACTGTCCATTCACAATACTGAAATGAGATCTGCCTGTCCTCGGTAAGCGCTCTCTGAATCTCATCAATACTGTAATACACACTCTCATTCATGGTTCGCACCCGATTCTGTACAAAAACCTGGCGCCGCAGCTGTCTGGCCTCATGGACACTTGCAAGACTCTCCAGCTTCCCGATCAGCTGACGGGATTTCCCACTGGTAATAAATCTGGACGACTGTACTGCATCAACCAGAAGTTTCAGTTCAGGAAGTTCAAATTTCCGGCTGGCCACATAAAAGCCTGCCGGCTGCTCTCTGCGATTCAGAATGTCCATTCCAAAATTCCGTAATGTTTCGATATCATCGTATACAGTTTTGCGCTCTGCGCTGATTCCCAGACTGTTCAGATAGATGATCAGTTCCTTCACAGACATGGGATGTTCTTCATCTGTCCGTTCCAGAAAAACGCGCATCAGATATAAAATTTTTATTTTCTGGTTAAAAACCCTGGGCATTCCGACTCCTCCGTTCTATTTATCTGTCAGTGAGGCAACCACTGCAAAGTATAATACCATGAATGCAAGTACAACAGCAATGATATCCGCTCCCTTAAAATCAAAATTAAGGATCATCGCTCCACCGATCATGATCTCTATTGTCAGAAGCGCTCCCAGGATCATAGCCATTCCAGAAGAAAGCTTCTGCTTCCCGGTGTGTCTGTGCTCTGTCTCCATGTATCTTCCTTCTGCCAGTGCAACCTTCCTGCTGTTCTCTGTATTCCACATAAGATCCATCCTCCCTGTTATATGCCCATTTACAATCTACCGAACATATTTTCCAAACATATTTTCTGTATGTTGGTATTATAGCGCATTATAAGTCCGATAAAACGGTATGAATGTGTCTTTTTCGAACATTTGTTTATTTTGTACAAAAATATGTTCGATTTCGTGGTAAGAAAAAAAGTCTGCCGATAACAGCAGACCTTTCATACACTTTTTTTCTATGGAAGCAGGATTACATCATTCCGGCAAATACCGATGCACCTACAACCGTAAGCAGACCGGCTACTGCAATGGCAAGACTGCTCATGGCACCTTCTACAGGACCAAGCTCCATAGCTTTGGCCGTTCCGATGGCATGGGCTGAAGTTCCAAGGCCAAGGCCTCTTGCGATCGGCTCTTCTATCTTTGCGATCTTGTAGACAACTTCAGCGATCATATTTCCAAGAACTCCTGTGATAATGATCACAGCAACTGTAATCGTCACAATACCGCCAAGTTCTTCGGAAACGCCCATTCCGATAGCTGTTGTGATGGACTTCGGAAGCATGGTGACATATTCCTGATGGTTAAAACCAAACAGTTTGGACATAAGCAGAATACTGCAAAGGCCTGCCAGTGTTCCGGAAATAATCCCGGCTGCCACTGCCTTGAGATTTTTTTTCAGCAGATGGATCTGTTCATAAAGAGGTACTGCCAGGCACACGGTTGCCGGTGTCAGAAGATAGCTGATATATTTGCCACCTTCGTTATAATCATTGTAATCAATATGGAATATCAGAAGAACACCGATAACACAGATGATCGAAATCAAAAGAGGATTAAAAATCGCCATTTTGAATTTCTTTTTCAGGATAAGTCCGATCTCGTAGGCGATCAGACTTATCATCGCTCCAAAAAATGCGGAGTTTTTTATGAATTCCATCATTTTTCAGTTCCTCTCTTTCCCATTCGGATCACTCCCTGTGTCACTTTTCCTGTTACGACCATTACAATTACCGTGCTGATAAACGTCATAATAAGAACCGGTACACAGATCGGTTTCAGAGAACTCCATGCTGTGATCAGTCCTGCACCTGCCGGCACAAACATCACCGGCATGATCTCAACCAGAAAATCTGCCGCACCTTTTACCTGATCCAACTTCAGGATGCCTGTGAGCAGTGCCACCAGCATGATCACCAGCCCATAAACACTGGCCGGTACCGGAAGTGGAAGAAAGGTTTTTAAGACTTCTCCAATGACGGAAATCAGCAGGATGATGCTGAACTGCTGCACGTACTTCATACTGCATCCCTCCTGATTCATTCATGTAAAGCGAACATTCATATTCCGCTTTTTGACATACGTTTAAGCAATATTTCAAAAGTGGTAAGACCACTTTTGGTTTTAAACGTTTTCTAATTATACGCTACAAATCCTAAATTACAAGGATTGTATCCCATAAAATACAAAAAATCCTTTTATACATCAGCGTATTCCAGTAATTTCCGGAAACATCTCTGCATAAAAGGATCTGTAAATAACGTTCTGATCATTTTTCGGAATTCTCTGTCAAAATGATTTTTTCTACCTGATACCGTCCGTCTTCAACAGTCATAACGGCCATAGTAACTTCACCTCCAAAGCGACTTCTGCCGCAGCTTCCCGGATTAAGCCACAGACGATCATCAATGATCTTTTCAAAATATTTATGGGTATGTCCGAAGATCACCACCTGGGTATCATCCAGATCCCAGGTCACGTCTTTTTTGTTGTGGACCATGAAAAATTTCACCCCGCCAATTGTAAAGTTTAAACTGATACGGAGATTTTCTGCCCAGTCTTTGTCATTATTTCCACGTACTACGTAAAGATTTCCCATGGAACGTAACACATTCAAGATTTCATCTTTATTTACATCTCCGGCGTGAAGAATGTATTTACAGTCTTTTAAGATTTCCAGGACCTCCGGTCGGAGAAGGCCATGAGTGTCTGAGATAATACCTATTTTTTCTTTCATATTTTCCTCCGTCAGAATAATTCTATCTTTCCGTATTCTCCGTCAAAGCCAGGTTTTCGCACAACTTCTCCTGCACGCAGCCGCCGGATTCCTTCTGCCAGAGCCTCTCCTCCAACTGTCCTGATATCCTCCTGTGGCACCTCTCTTAATATGGAAAATTCTGCCCCAAGTTTCTTAAGCAACATTTCATACCGGCCCTGCACTTTTTTGCTTGCTGTGGAAAATCCCACGCAGGCAGAAATCACTTCCGGCAACGGCACCAGACTTTCGTAAGGACGTCCGCTTTCCGGCATGGCAGCCGCACCTTCATCCCTGTCTGAAAGCTGTAAGATCCTGTGATCCACGCCCATTGTCAACTTCTTTCCGCATACCGGGCAGATGCCGTTATATTTTTCTGCTTCACGCGGGCTTAAACACACGCCGCATTTTCGATGGCCGTCATAATGATACTTTCCCTCTTCCGGAAAAAATTCGATCGTACCTTCAAGTCCAGTTCCTTTCTGAACTGCATTAAACAGGCCCTGATAGGAAAGCTCGATATCCAGAAGGTCTGCCTCTCTTCCCAGTTTGGAAGGTGAATGAGCATCCGAGTGGGATACCAGCTGATATCTGTCCAGCGCGGAAATCTGCCAGTTCATCACCGGGTCTGAAGATAATCCCGTCTCCAGCGCATGAATATATGGTGTCAGTTCCTCGAAGCACTCTTCTATGGTATCAAATCCGGATTTTGCCCCAAACAGAGAAAAATGTGGTGTCCAGATGTGTGCCGGGATATACATGCCTTTCTCGCTGATCTCCAGCATAATTTCCAGAAGGTCACGACAGGGCAGCCCCAGGATAGGGCGTCCGTCTGAATGGATATTCCCAATTTTTTCCAGCCTTGCGGCAAAAGCATCTGCTTCCCGAAATCCCGGGAGCAGGATCAGACTGTGCACCTTCCTGGTTTTTCCATCCTTTTTATAAATGGAACTGATTTCTCCGGACAATACAAATCTGGGAGATTTTCCAGGATAATGTGCCGCCTCTGGCAAAACGAATTCATCTTTCAACCGGAAAAGCCCCGGTTCCGCAGGAATCAGTTTATCCTTTAATTCCTGCCGCCAGAGAGGATGTGTCATATCTCCGGTTCCAAGAAGTGTGATCCCTTTCTTCCGTGCCCAGAGATCCAGCATCTCCGGTGTTCCGTCCTTGCTTGTCGCCATGGAATATCTGGAATGTATGTGTAAATCTGCGATCTGCTTCAAAATTTTTCCTCCTGTATGCCATTTGTACATCTTATATTATAATTTCCTCTGTTTCATATGTACATCCTCTTTTCTGTTTATTCTCAATGGCAAAAAATACAGGCAAAAGAATCTATTGTATTCTTCGCCTGTATTAATAATAGTCAGATATACACAAAAACTACCCTATTTGCTTTACTTTTAATCTGTAGAACTCATTCTTACTTCCATTATCTAATAGTATATAAATTTTCTGACCTTTTTTTAAGGTTCCTCTGTATAATGTTGCCCAGCCCTGATTACTTCTCATTGTAGTCGCTGAAATAAGTCTGGCTCCATAATACGCTTTTACAGTCTGATATTTATTGTCCTTAATTTCAACGCAGTAAAATTTATATTTCCCGGTTTTAGGAGCAGTAAAACACCACCAGTCTTTATCATCCTGCTGGCTCAAGCCACTATACGTCTTATTACATAAAATCTTCGTTGCGGTGTTTCTTGAATTGTTATTTTCTTTTTCAAAATTTTCAGGATTTTTTGTAATTACTTTCAATCTATAATAAGCATATGTGTTAGAAGAATTTGTGTCAGTTAAAGAAATATTAACCCGAGTTCCCTTTTTAAAAGAATATGCCGCGGACGTAAACGGTCTGCCATAATATACAGATTGTTCTTCGTATAATTTATATCCAACTTTCATTTTTGTCGATGGCAAATACCAGGAACTGGAAGATGATTCAATACCATTTTCAATATATTTAATTGGTATAACCGTATAATAAAAATATCCTGAATTAGGAACAATAACCGTATAATTCTTTGTCTCATTCCCAAGAATCACATCATAACTCTTATTCGTCGTAATCGTACGGCTAGCTGCATACGTTGTTTTCGAAATACAGAACAACATACAAACCATTAACAACATACCTGCGATTGAAAGTTTTTTCTTCATTTCATTTCCTCCTTTTTATATTGCATATATTTATATTATAATTTTTCATTCTGCATCTGTAAAGCTCATAACCCAGTCAAAAACCTGAAAAAATCACAGATACGCTTTCGCATTGCGACGTTCCATATAAAGATCCCAGGTATCCAGTGCCATAGGGCCAAATGGGAACAGAAGTCCCACTCCCAGGACAAATCCACCTGCGATCACAGCGATCACCAGATCAAACAGTGTAAACGGTGTGAGCAGCCATCCCCATTTGAACGCAGTTAAAGCAATCTTCAGAAGTTTCACAACTGCGCCTGTTGCTACCAGCAAAATCAGTCCTGAAATAAGATAAATATTCTGCATGATCTGTATTCCCGTTCCGGTTATTCCTTCAATCAGAATCGTAATAAGAAAAATTGCCGCAGGTATGATCGTTGCGATCATTTTTACTTTAAATTTTACCTCTGTGTTCTGTAAGAAATTTTTTGCTGACATAGTATCCATATTCTTTTCCTCCTGTGTTAAATATTATTTTTTTAATAAGTATATTTTTCCGCTTAAAACCTGTCCTCTTTCCTCCTTTCACTATACAGACGACTAAGAATACCGGCAGGTTTTAAAAAAATGAAAAATTTTTTAAAAATTTTTTTTATTGAGAACTCTTGAAAATCCACAGGAAGAAGTCCTTAATAAAATCAACCGCTTAAAAGACTGTTCTCCTCCGGAACCGTCTTACATAAATTTATAAACATAACTTCTGAAATACTATAGAAACCAGAGTGGATAAGCTTATCCACCTGTCAGACAAGGAGGACCCTAAAATGAGAATATGGAAAAAAAGAATTACAGGATTTCTGATCGCCATGTGTGCGTTCTGCATCACAGCCGGTGTGGGAACTACACAGAATGTACAGGCAGCCACCAAAGCTACTTATACGATCAAAAAAATCCAGGAAAAGAAAACCTATAAGAGTTCCAGTGCCACATATTCCTACGAGCTGCCACAGTTAAAAGGAAACAGCACTGCAGTTAAACGGATCAACCAATCCTTAAAATCTTCCTACAACAATGATCTTTCTCTGAAAAAAACACTTTTTAAGGAATTCAACGATTACAAAAAGAACGGTACATTAAACAAAAGAAGTATGAGACTTTATGTAAGTACCAAATGCACCTGCGATTACAACAAGGATGGATACATCCGATTCGCATACCGTTTTGCATGGCACGGCTGCGGTTCTTATGATGCCAATAAGGCAACCGTTATTTACCGTCTGAAAGATGGCAAACGTGTTTCCAGTATTCCGGCTTCTGCTACAGATAAGAAAGCATTAAATCTGGTCAAAGGTATCTGGTACACACCAGACGGAGATAAAGTTGTTTTCTCCGGAAAGGAAGTAAATTATTATTTCTCCGACTCCGAAAATGAACCATACTGGATTTTTGATATCGATGAGATCATCAAAACCAGTTACGGCTATTATTTCAAAATAGAATTAAGTCATAACTGCTATTTCGGATATCGTCTGAATCTGAAAGATACCAGTTCTATGACCCGAATCGGAAACGGTAACCCCTACAGTTCTGCCGGATATGTAAAATCCAGCAGTCTCAGCAGAACAAAATAAAATATATAATAAGGCGTGTGAATTTTTTTCACACGCCTCTTTTTTATAAATCCTCTCCGATTTCTTCCATCATTTTTTTTCTCTGCTTTCTGAAAATCCCCGGAAGCAGAAACAAAAGGACCATGCCTGCTATAATTCCCATGATCCCTATGATCATCATGATCGTTCCTATCTCCATTTCTTTCTCCTTATGATGCAGACAACCAGCCGTTTGCTACTGCCTGCTCGTACAGATCCTGAAGATTATCCATCTCCATATCATTGGCATTGTTATCCGGCTGTGACTGATAAAGTTCCTTTGCTTTCAGATAGTATTCCTGGAATTTTGTGTAATCTCTGCCTTCATTATCAGCCTGAGACTGCTTTGCAACTTCCAGATATGCCAGCGCCTTATAGGTCTTATAATTATCACCATACTTCTCCAGCATCTGGTTCAGTACCGTTTCCTCCTGATCGTACTGCTGCATATTCTGATATAAAACAGACAGATTATAATCTGTATCATAAGTTCCCATGCCCTGACTCTGGATCTGCTCAAAAACCTTCGCGGCCTCCTGATAATAGGACATATCTGAGGTATCATTTCCAAGATCACTGTATGTCTGCGCCAGCTGTTCAAGGATTCCGATATTGTATTCTTTTGGAAGCTCTTTACGGGCCTTCTCCAGAATCTGGATCTTTTCATCCGATCCGCTCACACCGTCATCCTGCCCGTCAATGCATTTGCACTCCATAATGTAGGCACGCATTCGGAGATAATCGTCATCTGTTTTCTGGATACAATCTGCAAAGATATCCTTTGCACCGGAATAGTCCCCATTATTATATGAGATTTCTCCTTCAACATAATCAATATCTATGGAATCCAGGCCATTCTCACGTGCCGTCTCCAGCGCTTTTTCCGCTTCCTCCATATTTCCGGTGTATGCCATCGCAATGGCATAATCTCTGTAGTAAGCACTGTTATCCGGCTTGATATCAATGGCTTTTTTGTAGCATTCTGCCGCATTCTCATAATTTTCCATTCTCTCATAGGAATTTCCGAGAAGGTAATAAATATCATTCAGAGACGATCCGCTTTTCAGGATCGCATCATTGGAAAGGATCACTTTATTGATAAAATCAATACTGTCACCATACTGCTGCTGCTTGTTCAGCGCCAGCGCCTTCTGATAATAGGCATCCAGCCTGTCCGGAATAAGATCCGTGGCTTTTTCATAATATGTTTCAAAATTCTGATAATCTCCGGAGCTGATACACTGCGCTTCCTGACGTACATAAGATTCATAGTTTTTCTGTTTCCCAACATCCCGTTTGAAATATCCACTGATCGTCAGCGCTGCACTTCCGATCATCAGAGCTGCAACCAGAACATAGGCCATGTGCTGTTTTGCGCAGAGATCTTTATACCTCTTGTCCTTTGTCTGGATATTCTTCAGATCATTCAGAAGCTCTTCCGCACTCTGATATCGCCTGTTCGGGTCCGGCTCCAGGCATTTCATGATAATATGTGCAAAGATATCATTGATCTTTATGCCGGTAAGCCTGATATCACTGACATTTCCGTTTTCATCCGGTTTCGGCTTCCTGCCGGTCATGATGTGGTATAAAGTTGCTCCCAGACTGTAAATATCCGCTCTGGCATCTATGGTTTTCCAGAGTGAATGGTCCAGTTCGTTCTGGTTGTAATGCAGTGCCTCGATCTGTTCCGGAGCCGCATATCCATTGGTATATCCGGTTACCCAGGCAGTATCTCCATCCAGCGTGGCAGAAATGTTAAAATCTATCAGACAGATATTTCCTTCCGGTGTCAGCATGATATTCCCAGGTTTCAGGTCACTGTGGATGATCGGTGGTTTCTGGCTGTGCAGATAGCCCAGTGTTGCAGCTATCTGCTTTGCCCAGATAATGACTGATTTCTCTTCAAAAACAGTTCCGGAATCCAGATAATCCTTAAATGAATTCCCCGGGATAAAATCCATAACTGTATACACATCCCCGTCCGCCTCAAAAAAGTCAAGAACCTGAGGCAGACAGGAATGTCTGAGGTTTTTCAGTACATCAACTTCCGCTCTGTTGTTCAGAAAATCTTTGATCTCTGTTTTTATTTTTTTCAGTACTACATATTTTCCAAGGTTTATCTGATAAGCCTTGTAGATTTCACCGCTGTTTCCAGCTCCAATCTTACCTATAACCCGATAAGTATGTGGAATTGGCATATATTCAAACCTCTTTTTATCTTATTTTACGCTAAAATCCATGCTGCTGCTTCCTGGCTGCATTCCCACATTGATCACTGCCAGGTCCTGGACTCCTGTTTCTTTTGCGGAAAGACCGGTATTGATCGGATTTGGTACTCCTGCTGTATCCTGCATCGGATTATTGAGAAGATCCATTCCGGCTAACATATCTGCGCTTTCAGCAACCCAGGATCCGCTTAATCCCATTTTGGAAATCTCGCTGATAAAGGCATCCTTTCCGCCCTCCTGTGGAGTCGTTCCATTCAGGTAAAGCTGTGTGCCGTTTACCAGTGCCGCATTTCCTGTCTGGCTTACTGTTCCGTCACTGTTAACTGTATAAAGGGCGATAGCCAGCCTTGCTTCCGGCATTGCATTTTCGCCGCTCATTCCGGAATAATAGCCTGCGATTCCGATATCAACAGAAGTTCCATTATCTTTTACAAAGCATTCCTGTGTTCCGCTGTATGTGATTCCCTCGACTGGATCACCAAATCCCGGATCTGCTGATTCACTGGCAATCTGCTGTGCCTCTCCGTTTTCTGCCCTGTAAAGTTCAAACTGCAGTTTTCCTCCGGAAATAGAAATCACCAGAAGTTCCGGTCTTCCATCACTGTTAAAATCTCTCTGATCTGTTGCAAGAACGCCATTTACAGATGCCATGCTGGTACTGTCTGTGTAGGAAATGCTTCCTCCTGTATATTTGGAGATTTCCACCTGTGCTACATATGCAGCCAGTACAGCATCGTCATCTGCAGTTTCTGCGGTATTGCTATCTGTCTGCTCTGTACCTGTCTCATCCGTTTGTGAGGTCTCTGTTGTCTCCGTATAAGTCTCTGCCGGACCAGGTGTCGGTATTGCCGGATCATCAGCTGTTTCTGTATCCGGTTCGCTGTAATTTCCATCCTGGTTTTCATCAGAAGTTTCCGCTGGATCTTCATATGCATTATCATCTGTATCTTCATTGGAGGCTTCACCCGGATTGTCGTATGAGTTCTCATCCTGTTCTCCGTTGGAAACTTCTGAACCTCCGGATGGGAGTTCATCCTGACCATATACATCCTCATTGGTCGCTTCTGTTGTTCCTGCTTCATCTGACGGATTATCATATGTTTCCGAATCCGGATCTTCCGGATAGTCTGAACTGTCATATGGATTTTCTGTATCTTCCGCATAATCAGAAGCATCCGTGGAATCCGTATCATCTGTTGAATCTCCATCATCTGTTGAATCCGTATCATCCGCGGCGTTCTGATCTGCCCCGTCTTCTGATTCCGTGTTATCCCGATCTGGAGCACTTGTCGGATCAGTCTGATCTCCAGGATGCGGTGCCGCAGTTACTTCACCAACTTTTCCAGAATCCAGACCTGCACCACCCGCACTGTTATTGCTTCCGTCATCCAGTTCATTCGGATCTGTTGTCGGCGTTGGCGTTGCCGTTGGATTTATAATATTAATAATAAGAGTGATATATTTTGTTGTATCCTGTTCTTCTTTTTCAGTCTCTTCTACCTGAGAAGTTTTTCCCTGTTCTTTAAAAATGCTCTTTGTATTTTCAAAAGCGTTCTGATAATCGTTTACACGGGAATTCCATGCAGCGGAATCCTTTTTCACAGAAGATGTGGAAACATTTTTCATATTTTCGCCGGTCTTTTTCAGCATATCCAGTGCCTTTTCCGGCTGTTTCTTTCCATTGTATACTTTTGCAAGTCCCAGAGTCGCATCTGTGGATTTTTTATCAATCTTCAAAGCATCATTAAATGCAACTTCTGCTTTGTCGTATTCTCCTGCATCCAGATATTTGGAGCCCAGGTTCAGATTTTCCTGTAACTGGCTTGCAGTTGCCTTTTTAGGTGTGACAAAAATCACAACTGCCAGAATCACGAGTACGCAGACAATTCCTGCGATCATCGGAACTAATATCTGCGGTGATAATTTTTTTCCGGAATTATTGTTTGGATTCATTTCACATCCCCCTTTCGGAAAATAAACTCTTCATCAGACAGGCGGATCTGATCTCCGTCATTGAGAAGCAGTTTCTGGCCTGGCATTGCTCTGTTTCCGTTCAGGTATGTATAGTTGCTGGAATCCTTATCTTCCAGGTAATATTTACCTTCTTCAAAATGGATCGCACAGTGTTCCCTGCTGATGGTCGGGTTATTGCGGATGCAGATATCTACCATAAGTGCACGCTTACCGATCTTGCAGATCTCCGTCGTGATATGGAACTTCTCCTGTGTATGCAAACGGATCAATGTAGCATTTGGTTTAACTCTTGCTTTCAGAAGTATCGTTGCTTCACTTCCGTCATCCCTCAGCATTACAGTTGCGTCATTGCCGTCATCATCGTCTGATGCAAAACCGGTTCCCGGATTCGGAGTAAAACTTTTTCTCTGTTCTTCGCCAAAACCTGACGTTGGATTCGGAGTGTAGCCTCTTCCCTGAGCTCCGTCATTCCCTGGCATTGGATCTGGGTTATAGCCCCCTGCCGGTTTGTCCCAGAAACCTGGTGTTGGATCTGGCTCATAACCTCCTGCCGGGTCCTCTCCAAAACCTGACGCCGGATCTGGTTCATAACCTCTTCCCGGGTCCTCTCCGAAACCTGACGCCGGATCTGGTTCATAACCTCTTCCCGGTGCTTCTCCGAAGCCTGGCGCCGGATCTGGCTCATAGCCTCTTCCCGGTGTCTCTCCAAAACCTGGCGCCGGATCTGGCTCATAGCCTCTTCCCGGGTCCTCTCCAAAACCTGACGCCAGATCTGGTTCATAACCTCTTCCCGATGTCTCTCCGAAACCTGGCGCCGGATCTGGTTCATAACCTCTTCCCGGTGTCTCTCCGAAACCTGACGCCGGATCTGGCTCATAACCTCTTCCCGGGTCCTCTCCGAAGCCTTCCCCTGGTGAAGGATATGTTTTTCTGTTTTCTTCTGGCGGATTATCCCAGCCTCCCTCATTTGGAGTATTCGCCCAGATATTCTCCGGTCTCTGTGGTGGCATTTCCGGCGGCATTGGTGGCATTTCCTGTGGAAATGGAATTTCTTCCTGTACCTCCTGTTTTTTCTCCATTCGATGGAACAGTCCCTTCAACAACGCCTTCTTTTTCTTCGGTTTCTTTTCTTCAACGTCACCATCCATATCTACAAAACCGCCACCCGGTGTAGGAGGAACCAGTGGGCCACCTTCATCATAATTGGCAGTCTGTCCGGTCTGCTCATGACTAAATCCGTCTGCTCCGCCGCCAAATCCACCGGACTCTGATCTCAGCGGAATGCAAACGACCTTTACTTCTTCTGTTCGTGTATCCACATAGATATTCTGCATCTCTGATACGATTTCCTGCTTTGGAACACCCAGTTCTTCAAAGAAAGTAAGCACATAATTCACCTTCTGCTGAATTTCGATCTGCTTTTCCTGAGGTGCTTCGCTCATCCATGCCATTATGTTCATGGTTCCGGCTATATCATATGTAAAAATAAAACCATTGCCATCCTGATTCGCATTTGCCGGCAACAGAAACTGATTTGCGGTTCCCTGTGTCAAAATGCTCCACGTTTTTTCGTCCAGGACCTCTCCCGGCTTGGATCTGTAGGAAAATCTTGTGTGTCCGTCTTTGAAATCATACTCAAAATTCATACTCTTTATCTCCTTTTCTTAGTATATATCCAGCTGGATCAGTTTCCATTTTCCTTCTGACAGTACTGGTGCAATTCCACTGCTGTTAAAATTCTTGGCATCTGCAAATTGCGGATTTACCACAAAATCACCATTGCTCTTAATAAATCCCCAACTTTCATCCGACTGAACTGCCGCATATCCAATGGCAGAAAAGCTTCTTGCTTTTTCAAACATACAGTCCAGAACTTTTTCTCCTTCTGATGAAACAAATCCCCATTTTCCAGCCTGCTGAACTGCTGCGGGATTTTTGGAAATAAACGGAGAAACTGCTTCATAATTTTCGCCGATCTGTACACCGGAACTGTTAAGCAGCTGATACTGCTCACCGGTTTTTACAAATACGACACCATTTCTGGAGCAGAAGCCCCAGGCATCCCTGACTACATCGTCAAATCCGAAATCTGTAATAATCTTCAGGTCCTTATCAATAAGAGCCCACTTTTCATCTTTTTTTACTGCTGCAATACCATTAAGCATAGGTGTCGCCGCATCATATTCAAATTCCGTCTTTTCATTGAAATCTTCATCCAGGAATCCATATTTCCCGTTCTTTTTTGCAGGAAGTACCCCTTCATTGAAGGTTCCCAGATATTCATAAGTCTCGTCCGGCTGTCGCCGCTTATAACCGTTTGTATCTATATAATACCATTCGCCGTCTTTCTCAACCGGCGCGAAACCGTTTTCACCAAACATTCCGATATATTGATATTCCGCACGGATCACAGAATTTCCATCTTCATCCAGGATACCCACATCTTCTCCGGATGTGATCCTCATATAATGGTTGCAGGTTTCTGAAATATTATCGTATTCATCTCCGATAAACTGGAAATCTCCTGCCAGAGAATCCAGCTTTGCCTTCAGCGCGCCACTGTTTTTTTTCTTCTTGATGTGTTTTTTCAGAAGGGCAATGGCGTCCTGTTTCTCATCCTGCTCCACGTAATAATCTGCCAGTGTCAGGATTGCCTGTTCATTATCTCCGTCAAGAGAGATCGCACTGTTGCATGCATCCACAAAACCGGAATCATCTCCCATATTTCTGTAATCTTCCGCGATCTTCATATAGATATTTCGGTTATCTCCATCATACTCCAATGCTTTCTTATATTCCAGGATTGCATCGTAATAAATTCCTTTTTCTTCATTTTTCTGAGCCTGCTGGAGACATTTTTTATATTCCATCGGTTTTTCCACTGCAGAAGTAAATGTTGTATACCATGCTCCCACAAGCAGACCGGTCATCATCAGAACCATTAATTTTTTCATACGCACCTCTACGAATCAAAAGCCAAGTAACAAAATCAGGATCGTTCCCACAGAAAAAAACGGAGCAAGAGGAATGGAATCCTTCATGTTCAGTTTTTTGAGGATCAGCTGTACGATCGAATAAAGTGCCGCAAGCGATAAACTCACAACAATGTCAAACCATATCAGAGAGCCTCCAAGATACCATCCCAGCACGGCTGCCAGCTTCACATCTCCCATTCCGACACTTTTTCTGGAAAAGATCCTGGCCAGAAAAAAGATCAGAAATCCCAGCAGCATTCCACCTCCTGCTGATTTCAGGATATCCAGCCAGTAAGAAGGCTTCACTGTAATTTCTCCTGCCAGTATCACTGCCCTTATGACAAACATGAAAAGCAGAAGCTTATTGGGTATAATGGTTTTCTGCTGATCGATAAATCCGAGAAAAACCATAAAAACCGTCAATATCATATATCGGACTGCTTTCAGCCAGTGATAGCCATATTTGCTGAAAAAAAATATCTCGGCTAAAACAAGTGCTGCTATGATCAGAAGGATATATTTTTTTTCTTTTATAAGACTTTTTATATGTTCCATTTTTTCTCCTTGGTCAATCCGTCAGCTGCCTGCCCATACGCGGGTTGAAGCGCAGACACGGTAATGTCTTGTTCCCAGATCAAAGAACGGGAATTCCGTTTTGATATCATAATCCACAACGATCTTTATGTCATTGGTACCTTTTGCACACCAGGAACTTTTGCTGAATTTCATATTGGAAACTCCCAGTTTTTCCAGATATTCGTCTGCATCCTGTCCTCCGGAAGCCACACTCAGCTGCTGCTTCACACAGGATTTTGCAACGACTCCTGTCATATAACTGGCAAGCTTGTTCCATGCGCCGTTTTTCACATAGTTCAGAACACCGTTCACAAACTCCTTGGGATTTTTCTTATATTCTTTCAGCTGATCATATGTAGCTTTTCCCGCCTTTCCGGCATCTGCCACATCCTGTATGGTTCCCTGTCCGTTTGTAACACTTTTGGCTGTATTCTCGATCACTTCCAGATTGGATTTAATGTCCTCCATCTGTTTTGAGAATTCTTCTGATTTTGTATTAAGTCCTTTATATGCGTCCAGAACGCCTGTCTTTTCCAGTATGTAACTGTATTCCGCAACCTCTTTCGCTGCCTGATCCACAGAATACTGGATCAGTACCTGTGCCCTCACACAGGAGATCAGACTGAATATGCACATAAACGCGAACAGGAACATGGGAATAAACAGTGCTGCCTCCACAGTGATCGAACCATTTTCTTTTCTGTCTGACATTGCCCCTCCTGTTAATAAGCCAAAACACTCTTGTAATCTATGATTCTCCTGCCATCATCTGTACTCTTTCCTTTTCCCAGAAATTCCGGAACTTTCGGAAGGAATGTGGTTGATGTCTGTACCTTCGCGTTCAGCGTCAGCATGGTATATTTCTGACTTAGCGTTGAGCCGGTGTTCAGCTGGATACAGTCTGCCGCACGGACGGAGAGATCCTTTTTACCATTCTCATCTGCAAGCTTAACCAGAACAAATAATTTCATGTAATCTTTGTAAGTGAACTTAAGGCCATCCGCTTTTCCCGGCCATACTGCCGACTCTTCTCCGTTAACCAGCGCTACGGTTTCCGTTGCTGCCATTCTCAGCGCATTACAGAAAAGATATCCATATTTTACAACCGGATAAAGCCATGGCTGCCCGGTTGCTCCGCATACAACCGTTGCCACTGTATCTGCTTCTGCATTCAGAGTTGAATCCATAAAAACATATAAACTGTCAATGGCAAGCCTTGTTCCATAGAGCTGTGCTACTGCCAGTGTTTTGTTCTTGCCGGTAAAAGCATTTCCATAAAGGATATATTCAATTTCCCCATTCCAGATCACATGTTCGGAAAGTTTGTCATTGCTGAGCGACGTATCTTCGTCTTTGGTCGTGATACAGTTAAACATTTCTGTGGTGTATTCCATGAGATATGCCTGTTCCATTATCCCGCCGGACAGATTGTCCAGGCAGGTCAGAACACTGTTCAGAAGATCCACATTATCCTTGGAACTTTCTACTGCTTTTTTATCTGCACTTACATCTACTTCTGCCGGACTGTCTCCCGTTGCACTTGCTGATGTTTTGGCGATTCCGCTCGGATACTTGGAAGGATACCCTTCTTTTTCTGAAAGGTTTTGCTCTTTTCCGGAATTATTCAGAGAGTCTTTCGTCTGTGTATAATTTCCGCTGGCCTCTTTTGCCGCTTCTCTGTTCTGCGCTCTGGTATCTTCCTGCGTCGTGTCACTGTCTTCATTTTTTACACCGGAAAGGGTGGTCTGATAAAAGGTTGTATCCTCAGGATTATAAAAAGATCCTCCCCTGAACTGTTCATTTAACAGACTTCCACCGATTTCCTCCTCATGCTGGGCCCAGAATGTTTCTGTAGCTGCTGTGCCGCCCATACTTCTTATATATGATGCCTCTTCCTCATCCACAGAAAGTTTTTCAAAATTTCCCGTTACCTTTTTGAATTTCTTTATCATTTCTTTAAAGGCTTTCGCTGTATCTATATTATTCTGAATCGTTTCTTTCAGTTCTTTAAGATCTGTTTCATTAATTTCAATATCTTCTCCGGCACTTTCCTCAACCGTTTCTCCGGCTGCGATCAGATCTTCTTTTGCCTTGTTATATGCTTCTTTTTTAGAAGCAACCTTCCTCCAGCATTTCAGCACGTCATCCAGCGCTGAGTTGGCTTTTTTCCCATTATCTATGATCTCATCCGCTTTTTTCTCCAAAGCCTTAATGCAGGCCTGATATGTTTTGGCCGCATCAGAATAGATTTTATTCATACTGCTGATATTTCCGTTGATCACAGATTTGATGGAATTAAATGTCTGTATTTCTTCTGAAGTAAATCTTTCACTGATTTCAGCTCTCACTTCCGGATCAGCTTCTGCTACCTGATACACAGCAAGTAAAGTTACCATATTTTTATACATCTGATCATCAAATGTAGTATTCCCGCTGTCCCAGCTGAATGGATAATTCAGATATTCTTCAATCACATCATACGTCAACTGATCAGGTGCTTCCTCCGGAAACGGTGCATCAATCTCTTCGTTCAGATATTTCTGCAGTGATTTCGCAGCCAGACGAAATACTGTTTTTTTCTGATATTCCTCCGCAAAACCAGTATCTGTATTTGACAACTGATCTACCGCACCCGTCTGTGCTTCCACAGCTTCCTTTGCCTCCTGTATAGGCTCGCTGAGTTCTGACGCTTTCAGGGCGTATTCTGACTTTGCTTTTACATATTTCTGCTGTTTTTTTACATTGTTGAAAGGAAGCTTCTTGATCTTCCCCACAATATCATCCGCCATATAGACAGGTCCCCGGAATTTCATATATTCCATAACCTGCTGACGGAAAACATCGTTTTCTGCCAGGGATGAAGATGCCACCCCTTTTGCCTCAAAGCCAGTTTCTTCCAGCTGTATCAGTGAACTTAAGCCATCGCTGCTTTCACCTGTCAGATTTTTTGCGTTGATGGATTCTTTGAACATCTGCTCCAGCTTCTGCTGTTCGTCCGGTGAATCCGGAGTTTTTGCCATGGCTGTCAGTCCATATGTATCCTTCAGTTTCTTATCATACTGTGCCAGTGCCGCATTCATGGTCAGATCTCCGGCACCGGATACTACTGTCTTTGACGCAAAAAGGCGGGAAGCATCTACAATAATTCCGCTAAACATCAAGACCGGTACCAATATCAACGTCAGAAGTACGCAGATCGATCCTCTCTGTTTCCCGCAAAATAACTGCATACACTTCCCTCCCCAGTTAAAACAAAAAATTTTTCACCTTATCAAAGGTTTCTCCCAGTTTCTGAGCCTTTCCGTCCAGTCCCAGCTTTTTCAGGAAAAAGTTTCCCATGTCCCAGGCCAGATCCACATTTCTCACAAAGTCCGTGCTGTTGATTGCCGGCTGATATGCCGCCGTATAGATCGTCAGGCTGTCCCGTAGTCCCAGATACTTCAGTATCCCGGGCGTGGAAACAACATACCTGAGTTCTGCCTGTACCGACTTGGACAAAAAGGAACTGTTGACCTTTACATAGGCTTCTGTGCGCCCCATGGAAAACAATGCACTGTTTTTCTGAAGCGCCTGCTGGTAATCTGCTGCCCGCCTGGCAAGCTTACTGTCCACTCCCCATCGGTAGATCTTCGAAGCACTGCCTTTATATGCAGCATAGTAAGATTTCGTCTGTGATTCCGACGGACCGTTTTCCCAGTCAAAATCCACCTTGCTGTTTTTCAGAGGATTTTCATCTGTAAAACTGTCATAGCCAGGGTAAGACGCTTCTCTCGCCAGCTCTGTAGCTGCTCTTTCTACCTGAAAGAAAAAGTAGCTCTCCTGCAACTTGAATAATCCGAAATAGAGCACCACCATGACAATGCCAATGGTGATGGGAAAATAGATGGCGGCTTCTACCATGATGGCGCCTGTTTCGGAGTTATTGTTTTCCCTGTTCATATTTTAGTTATTATCTACAAAATTTGTCAGTTTACCAAATACATTTTCTACAACATTGCCTATATTAGTATTAAATGTAGCCGCCACGCCAACAACAATAAGAATAATCAGAACAATCGCAACAATCTCAGCAATTCCCTCCTCTTCATTCTTAAACTCTTCCACAAAATTGCGGATTTTGTTTCCTGCGCTGATCCAAAGTAAATTAAGTTTTCTAGTCATACTCTTGTCCTCCATTTTCGTTTGCATTGTGCAATATTTTTATAATAATCGGCTTATGCCGTTTATTATCATACCTGTTGCATTACCGGAACCATAACCATAATCAGAATTCCGATAAGAATCAGCATCATCGGCAAAAGCAATTGTGTATTTGCTTTCTCACCTTTCTGCTTCACTTGACTTTTTTTGACCTCCCACATTTCATCAGAAAGATCTTTCATGAAATAAGCAAGTTCCTCGTTACCTTTATTCAGATTCTGTATGATCAGAGAAGTAAACTTACGTATCTCCTTCACATTACATCGTTCTGCAAAATTTCTGTATGCGTCAATTTCTGCAACACCATTTTCCATTTCGAGATTAGTATTCTGCATTTCCTGGTAAAGTACCCTCTCTCCTGTTATGGAGACTCTTTTCCATGCATCCCTGAGCACCATTCCTGAATTAACCAACAAAGTTAATTTTGATAAGACCTGTGGAAGATCCAGTAAGATTTCCTGTCTTCTTGCCGTCAGCTTATCAAAAAGTGCAAGATCCAGGTATAAAATCAAAAGCCCTCCCACAATTAATCCCATAAATAACAGACCTTTGTTGTTTGACATTGCAGAAAGAAGCATTACAACTATAACAATCGTATATGTATACGTTGTTTTTGCCCCAAGAAGCATATAATAGTAATACTCCGCATATTTTTTCCCTTTGATCTCGGCAACTTCACGTATTTTAGCCTGTGCAGCTCTTGTCTTTGTACTGATATGCAGAATTCTCATAACCGAAAATCCCACACACAAAAGCTCACTCATCTGAAATTCTTTTGCGAAAGAACTGTCTGTATATTTCTGATATTTTTTCCCACCGGTTATGGCCAGATATATCCAGATCAGTGTAAATGGTGTTGCCAGTGCAAGTAAAATCAACTGAAAATAATCCACTGCTTTTCTCTCCCTATATCTTGATATCTACAATTTTTCTTCCCATATAGTAAGCAACTCCGAAAAGAATAAGTACTCCAATCTTTACTATTACATTTAATGGTGTATTCTGCACAATGGACATATTTCCCATTCCATTCAACATTAACATAAGCAATACCGGCAGGATAATCATAATATTCAAATCGTTCTTATTCGCCGTAAGTAAAGTCCGAATCTCCATTTCCATCTCGATCTTATCATTAATGATCTCTCTGGTCTCACCAACCACTCGTCTCATATCACCACCATAGCGGTTGGTCACCTCAAAGATCGTGGCAAAACTTTCGATATCGTCCAGATGGCTTCGTGCCGCAAAATTACTCAGCATCTCTTCAACGCTCTGACCGTTGTAAATACCATCTACGATCAGTTTCAGTTCTTTTACAATATCTGCTTTTTCTCCATAGATTCCGATCAGATCTCCGCAGGCATCCAAAAAAGCTCCCTGGGTATTTTTACCTGCGGAATAGGATGCGGAAAGAGATTCCATCATATCACGGAACTGGTACAGAAGATTTTTCATTCTTTTGTCTTTCAGATAATCCCGGTATTTCCGGATTCCCGGAACAACAAGGAGCAGCTCTACGATCAGGGAAAAAATCACATTTCTGAAAAATACCATACTGAAGAAAAATCCCACGATTCCGCCCAATAGCGCACCTGTTGCGGTTTCCACCGGATTCAGACGATAAATATAATAATCCTCCGCTGTTCCGAAAACAGGTTTTACAGGTATATATTTGGGAGCTTTAACCTTCTTCTGTTTTATTTTCTGAGGTTTTACTTTCTTTTGTTTTACAGTTTTTGTTTTTGGTTTTTTTTCTTTTTTCATAATCTTCCTTTTGGCCTGATGATCTACAGGCCTGAATGCATTCCGGAAAGCCGCAGTTTATAATCATTATACAAAGGATTTCCTGTGCGTACCAGTCGTCCCTGCACTTTTTCCAGCGTACTTCCCTGGGTTTCCTTGAATACAAATAATGGATTCAGCTGGATTTCTCCGTTTTTACAGCCCAGAACTTCTGTGATCTCCATGGTTCGTCTGGATTTATCACGCAGTCTGGAAAGATGGATGATGATATCCAGTGCGGAGGAAATCTGCTGGCGGATAGCCGGAAGTGGCAGGCCTGCATTTCCCTGCAGCACCATGGTTTCCAGACGGCTCAGCATATCTCTGGTCGAGTTGGCATGGCCCGTAGAAAGACTTCCGTCATGGCCTGTGTTCATTGCCTGCAGCATATCCAGTGCTTCCGCGCCTCGAACCTCTCCAACAATGATCCTCTCCGGTCGCATTCGCAGTGCGGATTTGATAAGATCACGAATGGTTACCTCACCTTTTCCGGAAGTGTTGGCATTTCTTGTTTCCAGACTTACGATATTATCAATATTTGCGATCTGAAGCTCCGCAGAGTCCTCGATCGTTATGATACGTTCATCCCGTGGAATGAAATTCGACATGGCGTTGAGAAACGTTGTTTTTCCGGAGCCTGTACCCCCACTGATAAAGATATTATACTTGGCTCTTACCAGTTTTCCCAGAAAATCCGCTGCTTCCGGTGTAATGGAACCATATTTCAAAAGCTGGTCTACCGTCATCGGAGTTCTGGAAAACTTTCGGATGGTCACAATGGGGCCCGACAGGGAAAGCGGCGGCAGGACCACGTTTACACGGGAGCCGTCTGCCAGTCGTGTATCTACGATCGGATTGGCTTCATTGACCTCTTTTCCAACAGACCCTACCATCTTTTGAATGATATTTCTCAGCTCATTTTCGCTGGCAAATTTTTTGTTCAGAGCTTCCAGTCTTCCTGCACGCTCCACAAAAATGTGGAATGGTCCGTTGATCATGATCTCTGTAATACTGTCATCTGCAAGGATCTCATCCAGGATTCCCATTCCACGGATGGAACTGAATACCAGACGTACGATCCTGGAGCGCTCCTGAGGGCTTATCCTGTAATTCACCAGCTTATGGTCTACAATATCCGCAATTCTTCTTCGCAGCTGTTCATCGTTTGCCTTACTCAAAGTCGCCGCATCTGCTATAAGAAAACGCCGGATCTCATTGACAAGACGTCCTGTCATCTCTTCTGAAAGCATAATATCACCTCATTTTCACCGGATCAGTATGTGTATCCATGTTCCTGTTCTACCTCAAGGATCAACTTGGCGTTTGCTTTTTCATATTCATTAAAGATCGTATCCTGCATGGCATCGAACTGGTCTGGATCGTATTGCGGTACATACCATGATTTCGCATTGAAATAATCCTGGAACATCTGGTCTTGGAATCTTCTTCCATGTCTCGCGTAAATCTCATTTCTTGCATACGCCAGCTGGTCTTTGGAAAGGCCTTCCAGCTGATCCCTGGTCAGATATGCGGAATTGCTCTCCGGAAAAATATAATCTCCTGAGCCTGCAGTTGTTGCCGTTGAAGAAGATCCGGATGTTGTACCTGCTGTAGAGTTCTGAGAACTCTGTGTACTGCTGTTTGTGCTTTCTTCCGGCATGGTATATTCCTGTACCGGCGCATTTCGAAGTGCCTCCAGATCTTTATCTGCCTGGCTCTGGGAAGCAGACTGCTGTGTCTGCTGGGACTGCTGACTTTGTGTATTCGCAGACTGTGTGTTTTTCTGTGTACTTTTTTTTGATGGCTGCACCGTTGACTGTTTTTTCTGTGCAGATGAGCTCTGGGGTTTCTGCTCATTTGTGATCTGCAGCTCCTGTGCATCTGTTGCAGCTGACGGTGTAGGTGTCGCAATTTTTACACTTTTCTGTGTACTGCTGTTTTTTGTTGTGGACTGATTGGATGCTGTTGTATTCTGTTTCTCTTCTGTATCAGCTTTTGCTGTTTTGGTGCTGTTCTGTGAGGTTTCAGCCTTTGGTGCCTGTGTGATATTCACTACAATATCCGAGGCGCTTCCTCCGGAATTTTTTCCGAGGAGAAGAGCAAGTACGACAACTGTTATCACGAGGATTCCAACTGTACATCCAATACTGATCAGCCATTTTTTCTGATCGCCCTTGTTTCCTCTGTTATCTGGCACTTCCGGCAGTCCGTCATCCCAGATCAGATTGTCATCCTGCTGGTTCTGACCGGTGCGCCTGTTGTAAGTCCCATTATAAGTTCCGTTTCCTCTGTTATTATGTGAGCGGTTATAGGTTCCGTTTCCTCCGTTATTATACGGCTGATCATAAGTTCCGTATGTCCCATTTCCGCCATCATTATAGGTACCCGTTCCACTGTAAGTACCGTTTCTGCGATTACCTCTTCCATTATATGTATCTTCACTGCCATAGTCATTCTGACCGCCGCCCGTTTCCAGCGGCGCTCCGCAGTTGTCGCAGAATCTGGCTGTTTTATCTTTTATTTCTGCACCGCATCTTCCGCAATACATACATTCCCGCTCCTTCCTCTGGATTGATATTAGATCTTAATTGTCCAATTTGTTTGAATTTATCTGGTATTGCGATAAATCTTTTCTTTTCCAAAAATTTTATTACATTTACACAATTCTTTCAATATGTGACACCTAGTGTGCCCCCTTTTTTTTTACAGATCAGATATCTTTATAATATGATGGTGAAATTACATCGTACTCTCTGCAGGAACATCCATTTTCATAACTGTCGCAGCAGTCACAGTTGGAACAGTACATATGAGCATCATTAATATAAAACAGGCCGCCATACTGCATGGAAGTTCTCTGGTTCTTGGATTTCTTCTTGCTGTTATCGTAGTACGCCCCGTTGGGGATCATCATGTTTTCCGGGGAAAAACCGCTGAAATCGAAGAAATGAGATTCTGTTCCATGATGAGGTACCTTGATGCACCAGTAATGTTCGTGAAGCTGGATCTTTCCGTCATAATTCTCTGCGATCATCTTCATATACTGTGGCTGTACATCTCCGGTGAACAGAAGGTTCAGTTCGCCGTCAATGGTGTTCTGGAATGCCAGGCTGATCTTGTGGCGGAACTGTCGCAGGGAATGGCCCTGTTTTTCCGCACTCTCCAGAAGTGCCTGAAATTCTTCTGTTGCCTGTAATTCACGGAATTTCTTTTCCAGTTTTTCCGGGTTGAGACGACGTACTCTCTCTTTTTCGGTTTCTTCCGGATCTTCTGCTGCATCTTCTATTGCTGCGCCTGCATCTTCATTTGCAAGCACCAGTTTTTCCTGTGTATATTCTTCGTTTTCCCCGCTGTACTCTCTCGGGTCTTTCAAAGAGCTCTCTGGCCCATCTGTATCTTCTGGCACAGACAGTGGCTCCGATTTCTCCTCTGCTTCCAGTGTCTCCTCTGTCATGGACAGAAACAGCTCTCTTACTTCCTCCGCAATGTTCACAAGCTCTGTCATTGCGTTTTCGTGATTCTCGATCAGAGAATTAAATACCTCCTCTGTCTCCCGGCTGACTTCACTGACATCCGGCCAGAGTGCTGTATATTTTCCTTCAAATTCTGAACCTCTGGATAAAAGATCGATCTTTACCTTTCTGGCACAAAGGGCTTCTGCCAGGGCAAAAAGGCTGACACGTCTTCCCGGAAGGCTGGCTTTTTTTGTCACATCCGCAAGGAGCAGAAGTGCCAGTGTGTATTTCATTTCCGGCCCGGAAAACACATCCGGAAGATAGATTTTTTCAAATTCGTAGGCATCTCTTCGATAACGCATCATATAAAGAAGTCCGGAAACATGATCTGGATGAAAATGTGTCAGAAGCAGATTTTTTTTGCGGATGGTGGTAAGATCTGAAATGATCACGTCAAAGACTTCTCTTCGCGGCCGTCCCTCAATCTTGCTGTTGGCTGCCCCGAAATCCACAAGCAGGCTGCTTTTTCTGTCACGAATGCAGAAACAGTCCCCGAATCCTACATTGTACATTCGTATTCTCATTTATTTTTCCTCTGGTTTCTTATTCAGCTGTCTTTTTTTCTTCTGTTCCTGTCATTATTTCTCAGAACCAGATCTGCATATCATACCAGGTTGCTCCACCATGGCAGGAATCTGCAACTCCCAGTTTCTTCATTCCATGACTCTCATAAAATGGGATCATATGTTCCTTGCAGGTAAGGATCAGAGCTTTTTTTCCACGTTCTTTCGCAAGATCCTTGAAGTATTCCACAAGTTCTCCTGCAATCCCCTGATGACGGTATTCCGGGATCACATTCAGCCCGAATACGGTCTGGATCTCTCCGTCTTTTTTGTGAAGGGTGATATCATGATAAAACTCATCCGGAAGTACCGGTTTATCTGTAGTTCCTCCGTTGATAAATCCTACAATCTGATCGTCCTTTACTGCTACTACAAAATTCTCCGGGAATGCTCCCATACGGTTCACAACGTCCTCATGACTTGCTGCCTCCGCAGGCGGGAAACAGATTGCCTCGATTTCTGCCAGACGGTCTGCCTCCTTTGGATCTGCAAGTCTGATCTGTAAATTTTCTGCCATTTTTTGTGGTCTCCTCTATATTATTTATTCCGTTTTCATCCGGTTTTGATTCTTTTTTAATTATATCGGGTGAGGGAAACTGCGTCAACGTGTAACATACAAAAAAGCCCTCAGTATTCGCACTACTGAGGGCTTCATTCTTTCGTCTTTGTATGCGGCATCACAGCACTGACTCGATCAGCCGCTTCGTATACTCCGTCTTCGGATTTTCAATGATCTCTTCCGGTGTTCCTTCTTCTTCCACATGTCCGTCATGCATCACGATCACCCGGTCGCAGAACATCTGAACAAGGGCCAGGTCGTGGCAGATAAAAAGGAAGGACAGCTGTTTTTCTTTTTTAAGCTTCATGAGAAGCTCCATGATCTGTTTCTGTACCGTCACATCCAGGGCACTGGTTGCCTCATCACAGATCAGAACTTTGGGTTCTAAAGCCAGGGCTCTGGCAATGGCCGCTCTCTGGCACTCCCCTCCGCTGACCTGATGAGGATAACGGTCTGCATATTCCGGAGTCAGGCCGCAGGTAAGAAGAAGTTTTTCCACACGGTTCCTGGTTTCCTTCTTACTTATCCCCATATTCCGGAGACTTTCCCCCATTCCGTCCCCAATGGTGCACCTGGGATCAAAGGATCCTGCCGGTGTCTGAAATACCATCTGAAGTTCCCGGTAAGTTTCCCGGAGAGCTTTTCCCTTCGCATGTGTGATATCTTTTCCCAGGAAAAAAATCTTTCCATCTGTAATATCCGTCAGATGCGTGATCATTTTTGCCACTGTACTTTTTCCGGAACCGGATTCGCCCACGATACCAAGAACTTCTCCCGCGTTCAGAAAAAAGCTCACATCTTCCACAGCCGTGAAGGATTTTTTCCCGGATAAAAATGTCTTTTTCAGATTCTGCACTTCCAGGATTTTTTCTGCCATCATCTGCCTCCATTTCCGGTGCCTGCACGTTTCAGGCGAAGTACCGAACGCATAAGTTCTTTTGTATAAGGATCTGTCGGAGCTGTCAGGACCTGAGCTGTTTTTCCATATTCTCTCACTTCTCCGTTTTTCAGTACCAGAACCTGATCTGCTATTTTTTCTACTACGCCGATGTTGTGTGTGACAACGACCATGGCTGTTTCATACTCCCGGCGCATCAGCAGCATTTCCTCAACCACCTGTTTCTGTACTGTTACATCCAACGCGCTGGTAGGCTCATCTGCCAGAAGAAGTGATGGATTCTGCAGCATGGAAATGCAGATTCCCACCCGCTGGTTCATACCACCGGACAGTTCAAAAGGATAGCTCTTTAAAACACGCCCTCCATCTTTGAGCCCGATCTTCGCCATCATTTCCAACGCACGTCTGTCGCATTCATGGCGGCTGATCTTTTCGTGTTCACGGAGACTTTCATAAATCTGGTCACCTACGGTACGGATGGGGCAAAGAGCTGCTCCTGAATCCTGAAAGATCATGGCGATCTCCGGTCCCAGAAGTGTGCGGAGTTCTTTTTCCTGCATATCCACTACATTTTTTCCTTTGTACCAGATATCTCCTTCTGTCACCATGCCTTCGTTTCCCAGAAGTCCCATGACTGCCTTGATGATGGTGCTTTTTCCGCTTCCGGACTCTCCTACCACTCCCAGGATCTCTCCCCTGTTCAGTTCCAGATTTATATCCTGTACAACGTTTTCTCCATTATAGCAGATCGTTACATGTTCAAATTTCAACAATGGTTCCATCTTAACTCCTCGTTTTTTCCCGACAGATACCGCAGACATTTATATTACATTCTGCTGTACATTTATCTTCGTTTGGGCTCACATTCTTCTGTCCCTGTCATTATTTCACTTCCAGATCCGCCGTGATCTCATAATAATCGCAGGGATGCGCAGCCAGCCCTGACACATTTGCCTTCGATACAAGCCCCATATTCAGATGGGAAACAAAGAAATACGCATCATCATCCAGGATCGTCTGCTGTGCTTCAATGGCAAGTTTACTTCTCTCATCAGTATCAAAAGTCTCATGCATCTTCGTTACGATATCATCCAGCGCAGCATTGCTGTATTTACCATAATTCTTGGCAGCGTCAGATACAACCGTACTTGTGAAAAAATACTCCGGATCACCGGTAGGTGCAGTTGTAAGCGAGCTTACATATACATCAAATTCTCCGTTCTTCGCATACGTCGCATGATCTGCTGTATTGTTAACATTGACCTCAATTCCGATGTCCTTTAAAGTGGACTGTGCATATTCTGCAAGCTTAGGCTGTTCCAGACGGGTTGGATAGGTCAGCCATGTGATGGACAGCTTCTTTCCGTCCTTATCTGCATAGCCATCTCCATCCGTATCTGTCCATCCGGATTCTTCCAGAAGCTTTTTCGCCTCTTCCGGATCATAGGACGGTGCCTTTACTGCATCGTTTCCATAGGAAAAGCTGCTTGGGAAGGCTCCCACTGCCGGAACACCTCGTCCTTCCATGATCACACTGCAGAAACCGTCCTTATCGATTCCCATCTCAATGGCTTTTCTCACATTCTGATCCTGCATCAGTTCAGACTTCATATTAAACTGTCCGAAGAAACATCGGCTTGTTGCTACAGAGCTGATCTGATAGTCCGGATTTCCGTCAAAAAGCGCATAGTTGTCATACTGAAGTCCATAAGTTCCCTGTATATCGCCTGTCTGTAATGCTGCAGTCAGGGCACTTCCGTCTGAGAAGGATTTTACGATAACGTTGTCTACCTTTACATCTCCGCCCCAGTAATCCTCATTTTTTACCAACTTGATCTCTGTTGGAGATACCTCTGTTGCAACATAAGGGCCTGTTCCTGCCACATTTGCAGAGCCGCCCTCTCCCTGTACGCCATAATCCATATCAATGATAGCACCATATGGATCACCGAGATAATTGATCAGTGCCGGACATGGTTCGGAAGTATGGATCGTTACTGTCATTCCATCTGCTTCGATCTTATCGATCTTCATATCGTAAGGTGCACGGTCATGGTTTGCGATCAGATCTTCCAGACATTCCTTTACCGCTTCTCCGTCCACGGTTCTTCCGCTGGAAAATTTCACACCATCACGAAGGGTGATCTTTACTGTATTATCGTCTGTAAATTCATAGTCTGTAGCAAGCCACGGCTCTACCTCCATGTTGTCATTGTACTTAAACAGTGTTTCTCCTACGCCATAACGAAGACAGCTCCATCCGGAATAATTGTCGTGAGGGTTTAATCCTGCATCTCCCATTTCTTCACTATATCCGGTAGTTCCGTAAACAAAGGTAGTTCCTTCACTCTTTTCTTTGCTTTTTGCTGCTGCCGAAACTCCTGTCATGCTCATGACCATTGCCGCTGCAAGCACTGCTGCCAGAATCTTTTTCTTCATAATCTCCGCTCTCACTTTCTCTGTTATGCTTATTTATAAGTGCCTGTTATCCTCTTCTCCTGTTTCGTTCCTTCGGATCCATATAATCACGGATCGTATCTCCCAGAAGATTAAAGATCATTACTGTAACAAAAATCGCCAGTCCCGGCGCAAGTACCATCCACGGTGAAATCTGCAGCATACTTCTTCCATCGTTGATCATACTTCCCCATTCTGCCATTGGAGGCTTTACCCCAAGCCCGAGAAAGGAAAGTCCTGCCAGCTCCATCATCATGGTTCCAATATCAAGAACTGACGTAACAAGTATGGGGCCTGCAATATTTGGAAGGATATGTTTGAGCAGAAGCTTTCCTGTACTGCTCCCGGAAAGCTTTGCCGCCATAAGATATGCAGAGTCCTTCTGAGTCAGAGTAAGCCCTCTGGCAAGTCTTGCAAACTTCGGCCAGCTGATCACTGCCAGGGCAATGATCGCATTCTGGATACCGCCTCCCAGAACACCTGCTACTGCCAGGGCAAATACCAGTCCCGGAAAAGCCAGGAACAGATCGGAGATACGCATCAGAACAGTATCGGCTTTGCCGCCCTTCCAGCCACAGAAAATACCAATAGCCGTTCCCACCACAGTGATCACTGCAACTAGGAGCAGCGTTGCATAAATACTGGTCGTACTTCCTATGATCACACGGGAAAGCATATCTCTTCCATAACGGTCTGTCCCGAGCAGATGCTCCGGTCCCGGCGGTTTCTGGGCAAGTGCCAGATCCTGGGCATAAGGATCATAAGGGCAGAGATATTTTGCAAATGCCGCTACAAACAGAAGCAATGCTGTAAGCACAAGAAAAAAGACAAGCTTTGCTTTTGTATGATTTTTCCGGATCTTCTGCTTCCGGACTGTGATATTATTTTTTCCACTCATGCTCTGTCACCTCCAAGTCGTACTCTCGGATCCAGATAGTGGTAAATAATATCTGTCACCAGATTTACCAGAACATAAATAACCGCCATCCAGGCCACATAAGCCTGGATGATCGGATAGTCACGCATGGTGATCGCATCTACCGCCAGTTTTCCGACACCATCCCACATAAAGATATTTTCCACAATGGCAGTTCCTCCCAGAAGATTGCCGATGGACAGAGCCAGCAGTGTGATGATCGTCAGCATGGAAGCCTTCATTACACTCTTCCAGATGATCACACGACTGCGGATCCCTCTTGCCCGGGCTCCGGTCACATAATCCTTATTCAGTTCTTCCAGAACCGTGGCACGCACCTGTCTGGTATATTTTGCGGCCATGGAGATTGCCAGTGTCAGTGTTGGCAAAATAATACTCTGTCCGAGATCTGTATTTGTGACTACCGGTAAAACGCCCAGCCTGATGGACAGAAAATACATCAGGACCATGGCAGCAAAAAAATTCGGCATGGAATTGCCGATAAAGCTTAAAAATCTTATCAGATAATCTACCCATTTGTTGTGCTTTACTGCTGACAGGATTCCCAGCGGGATCGCAAGAACAATCGTAAGAAGGATCGATGACAGAGTCAGCATCATCGTTGCCGGAAGCTTTGAAATAAAGGTTTCATAGACATCTCTGTGAGACACATAGCTCTCTCCCATATCTCCGGTTACCATTCCCGCAAACCAGGCAGCATATTGTACAAGGAATGGTTTATCAAGGCCATATTCTGCCTTTGCATTATCAATGACCTCCTGAGATACTGCAGAGCCTGCATTTTCATACATATAAGTTACTGCATCTCCGCCGGCAAGCCGCATCATGGCAAAAGAAAGAAATGTGATCCCGATCAGGACCGGGATCAGCTGCAGCAACCGTTTTATTATATATTTTCCCATATTTTCCTCTCCGCACTTTGTTTCTCAGTATTTCGAATAACAAAAGTTTAACAACACGGCTGTTCTGCCACAACCCCGGCGGGGGGATTTTACATATTCCATTTTGTCATGCATATGCATTCCATCATGTTCTTATATTCTCACACAGTGACATGCGGATAATTCTTTCCAGCCCTCTCCAAGAGACTGTGGCTCTTCATACTCGATCAGCCTCCGTTTTCTCTCTTCCAGCGGATCCGGGATATGGATCGCAGAAAGCAGGGACTGTGTATAAGGATGCTGCGGATTTTCAAAAAGCTCTTTTGTAGGTGCCATTTCTACCAGTTTTCCGTTTTTCATCACACCGGTTGTATCACTTAAAAAACGTACCATGGACAGATCATGGGCAATAAAAAGAAACGAGAATCTTTTTTCCTGCTGAAGCTTTTTAAAAAGCATGACGATCTGTGCCTGGATAGAAATATCCAACGATGCGATCGGTTCATCTGCAATGATAAGACGCGGTTCCATGAGAAGGCTTCTTCCTATGGCAACTCTCTGTCTCTGTCCGCCGGAAAGCTCTCCCGGCTTTTTCGACAGAATGCTTTCATCCAATCCTGTCTCCTTCAGGATTTCCCGAAGCCTGTTCTCCAGCATTTCTCTGTCACGGATCCTGCGGCTGATCTTTACAGGCTCCAGCATGATCTGCCGTATGCTCATTCGGGGATTCAGTGCAGCGCCCGAATCCTGAAAGATCATCTGGATCTCAGTCTGCATTTTCTTCCGCATTCCGAAAGGATCCTTTTTATCCGGCACTCTTTCTCCCTGATAAAAGATCTCCCCGCCTGTGGGCCGGTAGATTCCTGCAAGCGTTCTGGCTGTCGTGGATTTCCCGCAGCCGGTCTCACCCACCAGTGCCATGATCTCACCTTCCCGGATACTGAAGGAAACATCATCCACTGCATGGATCGTATAATCGGAACGGATACGGAAATGCTGCTTCAGATTTCTGGCTTCGATCAGTACAGGCGCCTGTTTCTGTTCTGTTTTCTGTAAAAATGACGTTTCCTTTTTATCCGGTTTCTGTTTACGGCCGCTGTTTTCCTGTAATCTGTCCTTCAAAATGGAAGGCTTTTCTATTTTCGGAGCTCTTTCATCCAGAAGCCATGTGGCTGCATAATGCGTATCACTGACTTTAAACATCGGAGGAGTCTGTTCATAATCGATTGCCAGCGCCTGAGGATTCCGAACGGCAAACGCATCTCCCGGCGGAGGATTCAAAAGAGAGGGCGGCATTCCGGGGATCGGATTCAGCTCCCCTTTTTCACCTGCAAATACAGGCAGAGAAGACAGAAGTCCCCAGGTATAAGGATGCCGGGGATCATAATAAACCTCTTCCGCTGTCCCGATCTCAATGATCTTTCCTGCATACATAACTGCAACTCTGTCTGCGATCCTTGCAACAGCTCCCAGATCATGAGATATAAACACAATACTGATCCCTGTTTTTTCTCTCAGCTCAAGAAGCAGATCCAGAATCTTTGCTTCCACGGTTGCATCCAGTGCTGTAGTCGCCTCATCGGCAAATAATATTTCCGGATCACAGGCCAGTGCAATAGCCAGCACACAACGCTGACGCATTCCTCCGGAAAAAAAATGAGGCTGCAGTCCATAGCGCTGTTCTGCATCCGGAATCCCTACCAGCTTCAGCATTTCTACAGCTCTTTTTTTCGCCTCATCCCCGGATACTTTCTGATTTTTGATAATAGCCTCTGTGATCTGTTTGCCAACCGGGATCGTCGGATTCAGCGTCAGCATAGGATCCTGGAACACCATGCTTACCTTACTTCCGCACAGCTTTTCCATTTTTTTTCTTTTATAGGCTGTGATATTCTCTCCGCAGAGACTGATCTCTCCGCTTTTTACATGTGCATTCGGTGGCAGAAGCTTCATCACGCTACGGCACATAACGGTTTTTCCACATCCGGACTCACCTACGATACAAAGTATCTCTCCTTTTTTTACTGTGAGATCAACATTCCGGACGGCCTGTACCTCGCCGTCCGGTGTGTCAAAGCTTACCGAATAGTTTTTTAATTCCAAAACGGTTTCCTGCATGATCTTTTCCTTATTTTGTAATGGTCCAGTCTTCAATATTCCACATAACACCTACGGAATGATGTCCCAGAACACGTGTGGTATCCAGTCCGTCAAGTCCGGAAACGCCTACATAATCTCCCTGAAGATAAGCAACCAGAAGGATTCCAGGTGCCTTGGCATATGCCTTTTCGAATTCACTATATGCTTCTTTTCTGGCTTTCTCAGTCTCACCGTGACGGCCTTCCTCAAGATATTTATCCACATCTGCATTGGAATAATGCATGTTGTTTCCACTTGCGTCGGTTACAAAGTTTACATATGCCATATCCGGGTCAAACTGTGTTGCATAGCCGGCAAGAAATCCATTGTATCCTGCATCCCAGTCAAATTTGGTAACAAGCTTTACTTCCATTTCCACACCAGCCTGCTTCAGCATATCAGACATGACATTGGCAATATCCACACGCTCTTCTTCGTAATCACGTACCTGGATGGTAAAGTGGAATTTCTGTCCGTTTCTCTCATAGATCCCATCATCACCTTTTTTCCATCCCAGCTCTTCCATCTTCTTTGCAAAGGTATCCAGATCATAGGAGTAGATATTGGCTTCCTTATCTGTTCCGAGAGGGTTTCTCTGGATCGGGCTGTATGCCGGCTCTCCCTGTCCTGCAAGAACACCTGCAATAATGGAATCCTTATCCAGCGCATAATTCAGAACGCCGATAGAATCTCCGTTTTCCTTCCAGAAATCTGTGCTCATATCCATGGCTGCTCCACGGTAATCTGCTGTGGTGAACTCCCAGTAATTATATCCGTCCTTATCCTTGAACTGAGAAGCATAGTTGGAATTCAGCCATGCAAGATCCGCCTCACCGGACTGGAGCATGGTTGCCTTTGTAGTCTCATCCGATACTGTACGATATACAACGGTTTCAATATTCGGAACCTTTCCGTAATAATCTTCATTTCGTTTCAGTGTGATCATTCCACCGGTAGCATCCCAGTCTTCAAATTTATAACGGCCTGTTCCCACCGGATTCTGGTTAAAGGATGTGGTATTCACGTCCTCTCCTTCCAGAAGATGCTCAGGAAGGATTCCCATGGTAAAGTAATCCAGCATGGCAGCATCATACTGATCCAGTGTAAAGATCACAGTCTGATCATTCGGTGCCTCAATGCTTGTAATGTCCTGATAGTTGCTGGTGATACTGGCTCCCAGGGTTTCATCCTCTGTAAGCTCCTTATAGGTGTATACAACATCCTCTGCATTGAAATCTTCTCCATCATGCCACTTAACACCATCTCGAAGCTTAAAAGTATAGGTATTGGTAGCCTTGTCAAAGGTATAGCTCTCTGCAAGATCCTCTACCGGCTTTCCATTGGCATCATATTTCATCAGTCCTGAAAAAATAAGATCCGGAAGTTCATCATGGTTATTCAGAAGGGGATTGATCGTACTTTCTGACTCACCTGCATATACCAGAGTTTTGTTTTCTTCTGCCGCAGCTACGGTTACCGCACTGCCTGCTGTTGCTCCTGTGCATGCTGCTGTCACTGCTGCCAATGTTATCGCCGCATATTTTCTTCCATAGTTGATTCCTGTTCTCTTTTTCATTCTGTTTTCCTCATCTTTCCTTATTTTCAAACCGGTTATCTACACCTCGGAATGTTTTATCACGGTTTGCGTCCAAATTTTTTTCTGACTGCATCAGAGATTGCTGTAATGGTTATTTACCTCACTTCTCACAAAGCTTCCCATACTGGTAATGCACATTAAAGTAATGACCAGAAAAACTCCTGGGATCACGATCACCCACCAGGTATTCATGATCAGTGCTTTATTTGCCAGTGAAAGCATACTTCCCCAGGAGACTACATCTGCCGGAAGCCCGAGGCCAAGAAAACTTAATGTAGATTCCATGGTAATACAGCTGCTTATCGAAGAGATCACCACAAACATGATCGCCGAAACAAAATTCGGGATCAGATGGTGATACATCACATATCCAAAACTTCCTCCGCAGAGTCTTGCATACATCACATAATCACTGTTCCTTATCTGCCGCACTTCACTTCTTACAATACGTGCCAGTGCAAACCACCCGGTAATACCGATGATCACAGATATGCTGATCACATCATTGGCCTGAAGGACCGCAGACAGGATCAGGATCAGCAGAAGGGTCGGAATACTTCCGCACATTTCCGTAAACCGCATCAGAACTGAATCCACCTTTGGACCTGCTGTTCCGCTGATGCATCCGTAGGTAACACCGATCACAGTAATGATCGCAGCACCCAGAAGTCCGATCACCAGAGAAACCCTTCCTCCATACCAGATCAGTGAATAAATATCTCTTCCAAGCGAATCCGTTCCAAAGATAAATTCCTTTCCCGGCGGTGTATTCAGATTCTGGAGATAAAAACCTGAGGGATCATGATTTGCAACAACATTTGCAAATACACAGCCCAAAACGATCAGAAAAAGCAGGACCATGGAAAATACCGGTTTCCCCTTCAGCTTTTCCCGAAATGTTTTTTTTCGCTTTTCAGATCCTTGCTGCTTCCACCCGGCACCAACTACCTGAAAAAGCTCAGCTTCTGAAAGCTTCCGGTCAGCTACCATACCCTCACCTCCGAATCCTTCATTCTTGGATCGATCTCTTCATTGACAGTCTGTGCAACAAAGCTGCTTAAAAATACGATAAATCCCGTGATCAGCACATCAATCATCAGCAGGTTATAATCGTGATATTTTGCAGATTCCACTGCAAGGTTTCCAATTCCCGCATAATTGAAAACAGCTTCCACAGTTACAGTCCCACCGGTTACATGGGGTACCGAAACTGCCATGATACTCACGATCGTCGGCAATACATTTCGAAGACAATGCTTCCACAGGATCTTTCTTTTGGAAAGTCCCTTGGATCTGGCAAGAAGTACATAGTCCTTCCGCACCTCATCCAGAAATTTGTTACGTATCATATATGCGTAATACCAGAGATGGCTGAAGATCATTACTACCAGCGGAAGGATCATATGCTTCATACGATTGCCGATACTATCTGCCATTCCCACATCATAGGCACCGCTGCTTGGGAACCATCCAAGATTTACACTGAAGATCAGGATCAGTACCACACCAAGCCAGAAAGCCGGCACATAATAGGCTGCTGTTCCGATCTTGCAGATCAGCCGATCGATCCACTGATCCTCATGGAGCGTACAGAATATGGCGATCAGAACTGCCAGTATAAAGATCACAATATAAGCAATTCCTCCCAGCACCAGAGTATTTCCGATCAGCGGTTTGATCACATTCATAACCGGCTGCCTGTATTTCAGCGACAATCCGAAGTCACCATGAACTGCATTGGTAAACCATCTTACATACTGTACCCCGATCCCCTGATCCAGTCCCAGTCTCGTTCTGGCTGCAGCCACTTCCTCGCTGGTCATCATTTCCAGGGAATCTCCGTAAAAGGACTGCAGGGGATCTCCCGGTGCCAGTCTCGCCAGCCAGAACACCACCACAGACAGCAGAAACATAACCACAGCAAGCAGAAGGATCCGCTTCAGGATCCGGATGACGAGTTTATTTTCTTTGTTCATAATTTTCCTTTCCCACTGCCCTTTACAGTTCAGACAGACATTCGCATTCCGTTCTGCTGCATGCTCATGAACACAAATCGTGGAGCGATTAGTGTTCATATTTCAAAAGCAGTTATGGCATCCAAAACCATAACTGCTTTTGAAAGGGTCGTGTTATTATTCGACAAAACATTTGTATGCACAAATAGGAGTGCGCGGAGGTTATGTGCATCACAGTGCTTTTATATTCAGCACGCGGAGTGTGCTGCTGATATTATTTTATCATTTAACAACTTTCGGACAACCCCGGTACGGGGATATTGGGCAGTCGGGTTTGGCATGGATGTGTATTCCATATAAAAAACGGGACTTTTCTGTATCAGGAACCTGTGTCCCGTGCAGAAAAATCCCGTCTGGTCTTTTGCTTTATTCTTTTATCACTTCCCGGAAATCTGAAGTCTTTCCTTCACGAATCCCAGAAAATCCTTTCCCTGTTCACTGAGTTCTTCACCTCTCCGGCAGATGCACCCGTAAACAAGTCTCTGTCCTTCTCCCGGAAATGTATATTTCACGGAGGAATATCCCGGATCACGGCCGGAAAGATCCGCACCACTGATATTACACAGCTCTCCGGACCCAAGAAGACGTTCCACGATATAATCACTGTTTGTTACGACTACGGTCTCTGCCTCCACTGCGGAATGACCGTTTTCCTCTACAAGGTTCCGGTAATTATCCGGGGAAAATTCATCGGGAAATCTCTGGATCAGCCTGAGCTGGGACATTTTAAAATCTCCCTCATCTGCTTTCCCTTTCCCGGTATAAATATTTACCTCGGTTTCCGTCAGCAGCTCAAATTCCAGGTAATTCCGGGAAAGAAAATACTGAAACGCTGCCAGCTGATTCTGCATCACATAGGCGAATCCCATATCATCCTGTCTGGCTTTCACACGTTTTATGATCTCATGGGTATCTGCTGCGTAAACCTGATAATGAAGATCATCGCACTTATGTGCTTCATAATACGTTACGAAGGTATCCGCAAACCAGGAGCTGGGATGAAAGCATACACACAGGCTGCTTTTTGCAAGTGGCTGTGCCTGCATTTCCAGTTCATCTATATTTTCCAGGATCCTCTGCACATGGATATATGCACGCTCTCCTTCCAGTGTCAGCTCGATCCCTTTTGCATGGCGGACAAACAGCTGGGTACGCATGTCGTCTTCCATGGAACGGATCACCTTGCTTACATTGGACTGGGTAGTAAAAAGCAGCTCTGCGGCCTGGCTGAAAGAACCTGTTTTTGCGCAGGCCGCAAAATACTGGATCTGTTTGATATTCAGCATAACCTTACCCCTGTTTCTTTGCAAAGATCAAAAACATCGGGGTCGGATTGTAAAACTCATCTTTTTCGATATAAATACGCTTACTGATTCCAAGGTCAAAGGAAAATTCTTCCACGCCCATGCGTCCCAGTGTTTCCAGATCCCAGGCCGGGCGCAGGAAAGAACTGATCGGAAGCTGACGCTTGATATCCTCGCACTCCTGCATCAGTTCATCCTGGATCTGATGATGGGCATGATTTTCCGGAAGATCTGCAGTATCCGCAAAATTTGCTGCTCCATAGTTAGCGTCCAGGTTGATCATCACTCCGCCAGGTTTCAGCACACGGAACCATTCCTGGTAAGCGTGTTCCGCATCCGGCAGTGTCCAGGTAAGGTTTCGGGATACGATCACATCAAATTCCTCATCCGGAAAATCCGGATTTTCCGCATCCATGACCGCAAACTGGCAGTCTGCTTTTTCTTCCTCTGCCAGCTTTTTTGCATGGGTGATCATATCCGGTGTCAGGTCGATACCGGTTACCTGATGGCCTTCTTTTGCAAGAAGAATGGTAAAAAATCCGGTTCCGCAACCTACATCCAGGATCCTGAGATTCTTTTTCTCCGGCAGATACTTCTTAAGCTCGGTCATCCATCTGCCTGCAAGTGCGCTGTGAAGTTCCGCTCTTCTCTGTTCCAGGAAGCTGTCGCTGCGCTTGGTCCAGTACTGGGCGATCCTTGTTTTCCGCTCGTCTTTTTCTCTTACGATATTTCCGTAAGTGATCACAGGGCCACCTTCCACAACCTGAAGACTGGATACCTGATAGAGGATCACACCATCCATGTCCGCACGGCAGATTTCCTGAACATTTCCCTCATAATCACGGATCTCGCCAAGATACTCGTCCCTGTGAATGATATCTCCTGGCTTTTTCACCGGGTACCAGAGGCCGTTGACGCTGGCGCACTGATATCGGACATCATCCATTTTCAGCGGATAGTAGGTGCTGTGAGAACGGATTCCGTTGTAAGCTCCAATGCTGCAGAGAATGTTTCGCACATCGCGGCGCATGGAGTCTACTTCTTCACGCTCCCAGGTTCCCATGCAGCCACGTTCCAGAAGGACTGCCGGAATGTCACAGGTACTTGCCGCGTAATTGTAGGCACCGCCTGTGCTTACATTTGACTGTACCATATATGGGACATCTACCTGTTCTGCCATTTTCCGGGATGCTTCCACGATCTCCGGCTTTGCAACGCCTGCAAAATATACATACGGAGTCAGTTCCTCGTAATCGTCACCGCCGTGAAGGTCGATATAATAATCTGCTTTTTTGATCAGGGATTCTGTGATGGCTGCTGCCAGGCGCTCCATTCTTGTGCCATCTTTTTTGCCAGGGAAAACACGGTTCAGATTTTTTCCGTCTTCCCAGCTGATGCTGCCTGCTCGCTTCTCAAAGTCTTGCCTGTTCAGCACTTTTACCAGAACCAGCTGTCCGTTAACTTTTTCCGGATTCAGTTTTTTTGACAGCTCGATCAGGGTCTGGATCCCCACATATTCTCCTGCATGAAGTCCAGCTGTGACAAGGACGGTTTTTCCCGGATTTTTTCCACGGATAATGGTTGCCGGAAGAGTAAATTCTCCGTCTCCAATCTCCAGGAATCCTTCGGTTTTTTCTCCTTCCACAACCGGAAGATTCAGGAAATGATCCGGTTTTACGCCGGTTACCATAAACATTGGGGTGGACTGATAATTCAGTCTCTCCTCCTCACTCCAGACTGTTTTCCAGATTTCCGTATCAGTGTGGATTCCAAGAAGTCCTGCTTCCCGGAGAGTTTTTACATCCCACTCAGGCCGGCGGATCTTTGACAGCGGTACCTGAAGGGCGATCCGCTCCATACGCTCAATATCCGTACAGAGATAATGATCGTCCAGACTGTTGTTCTCCACATTTTTCCGGTCGTTTTCGTAGGCTTTCCGCTGCTCTTCCTCATAGAGATAGCCGTACCAGTTGGCGTCAAAATTCAGAAGTTTTCCGCCCACTTTCAGCACACGGACCCACTCTCTGTAGGCAACATCCGGATGCTCCAGATTCCAGGTAAGATTTCGGGAAATAACCACATCAAAGGTATTGTCTTCAAATTCCAGTTTCTGTGCATCCATCCGCTGGAAATGAATGTTCCGGCAAAGTTCTCCCGCATTTTCCTTTGCCTTTTCCAGCATTCCTTCGGTGTAATCCACAGCATCCACGTGATATCCGGCTTCTGCCAGGATCACTGGAAAAAATCCGGGGCCTGTTCCGATATCCAGGATACGGATCTCTTCCTTTGGCTTGTCTGGAAACTGGCTGGTCAGCACCTTAAGCCATGCGTTTTTCTGCGTTCCTGCAAGCTCTTTATGATTCACTTCGGAGTACCCTTCTGTACGGGTGCTCCAGTAAGATTCGATTTCGTCGAGAAGTTTTTCCACGTTGATTCCTCCGCGCTTTTTTATTTATGTGGGGGCCTGATCTGATAAGGTTTTCCTAACTTTTTCCATACCCCCATAGGTTATGTTTAATGTACCAAATTGTCAGGGTTTTAACAAGCCCCTGGGGGGGATTGCCGCTCGTCTGTACGACAGGAATATTTACAGATTCCGCCGGTAAAATTCCCGCATCCGTACACTGCGCCGGCACTTCTGCCTGCCTTGTAATTCTTTAAATGCTGTGGTATCATCCTACCTGTAGTAATTCAGTAATGATCCCTGAAAGTTAAGCGGATACTGGCGATCTGCATTCGCTGCATCGGGGCAACAATAAAAATCTCAACACATCGAAATCGAAAGGATGGTTTATATACAAATGACAACACAGGAACTGGCTTATGAAGTCATCAGCCGTTTAAAAGAAGAATATCCGGACGCAGACTGTACCCTGGATTATGATGATGCCTGGAAACTTCTTGTAAGTGTCCGCCTGGCAGCTCAGTGCACCGATGCCAGAGTGAATGTGGTGGTTCAGGATCTCTACGCAAAATATCCGGACGTGGCAGCCCTGGCAGCTGCAAAACCGGAAGATATCGAGGCCATTGTACGTCCCTGCGGTCTTGGAAAAAGCAAGGCTCGGGATATCAGCGCCTGCATGCGGATCCTCCACGAACAGTACCAGGACAAAGTTCCGGAAGACTTCAACGCACTTCTGAAACTTCCCGGCGTGGGGCGCAAAAGTGCCAACCTGATCATGGGCGACGTATTTGGAAAGCCTGCCATTGTGACCGATACCCATTGTATCCGTCTTTCCAACCGCATCGGTCTTGTCCATGACATGAAAGACCCGAAAAAGGTGGAAATGGCTCTCTGGAAGATCATTCCTCCGGAAGAAGGCAACGATCTCTGCCACCGCCTTGTAAACCACGGAAGAGAAGTCTGTACAGCACGGACAAAGCCTTACTGTGACCGCTGCTGTCTTAATGATATATGTGAAAAAAATGGGATCTGATATGCGATATGTAAAGTACAATAAAACGGACATTCACACCCCGGAAAGGACAACATTATGAATTTTAAAAAACTGGAAAATAATCTTCTGGATATGATCCAGGAACAGCAGGTAAAGATCGGATACATGAGCGGAGTTACCCGTTTTTATTATCCGCTGCAGTCTCTGAACCGTCTCCTCGGCACAGAGCTTACAGAAGAAGAAATGCAGCATGCGCTGGAAGAATTTTCCGATCATGCCTGTGACCGCCTTGGGAAAGTAAAGGCTTCTTCCAAAAACGAACGTTTCTGCATCACTCTGCCGCCACAGGCATCCGACTATGTTCACGAGAACCGGAAACCAAGTGAATTTCTGGTACGTTTCATTAACACCGTTGCCCGCCACGGCTGTACTCTGGATGAAGTGATGAATGTTTTCCATAGTTATTCCAAACATGTGCATATGGAAAAAACAACCGGCACAGGCTTCGACTACCTTGTATATTTTGAAGACGGTATTCCAGACGATTACCGGTACTGCCTGTCCCTGGAAGGTGAGCATATGATCTATCATAAGTTCACGCCGGAAGATTATGAGGACTTTGGATTCTGATATCCGAACGCCATTATAAAAAACCGCCGGTCTGCAGACAGATTTTCAAAAAAATCTTCTGTAAACCGACGGTTCTTTTTATTCTCTACACCCGGAACTTCTTCTGCATCTCCCGGACCATATCTTTCCGCTTAAACAGAAACAGCCAGACAAGCATCAGGAAGCTGACGCAGACACAGATCAGAGACGGATACAGAACATTCACCACACCGGTGGCCAGAAGGATCAATGGGATCACCACGCCGAAAGCTCCTGCTTCCAGAAGGTAGATCATATATTCCGCAACTTCCAGCCTCTGTGCCGCTGTGATCGCCCACATGGAACAGATCACAGCAAGGGCCGCAAGAGGAAGAAGATAATCCACAGACCAGCCCCGCCAGCCGGTAAACATATCCCAGAGCACACCTGCTACCGTTACGATCACCAGCTGCCACATTTCATTCTTCAATAAATTCCGCCGCTTCACATACGCCACCGAAACCATCAGCCAGGTGCAGAACGCTCCTGCAGTCACAAACCAGGCCCATCCCATATGGCCGTCCACCAGATAATCGATCAGATTACATACCACAGCCAGCACGATGCACAGAAACGTAAAACTCTCAAAAAGCTTTGCCGGAGCTTTCCGTTCCTCTTTCTGTCCCGGAAAATCATTCTCCCGGATCTCACAGGACACCTGCTCTTTTTTCAGCTTCTCCACAAAATTCCGCTCAATATTTCCATTGGGGATCTTGGACGAAAAACTTAAAACCATCTCATCCCCAAAAGAACAGGAGCACAGCTGCAGGCTGTCCGTACTTGCAAAAAGCCCGAATCTCTGAATATATTTCCGGTATTCCTCCGGCATCCGTATAATTCCCACATTGGAATAGATCGCGGTAATGGACCTTCCTCCAAGAGTTGTCCCTGCAAGAAGGAACGGCGTTTTGATCTCCAGCGGCACCAGACGCAGGATTGGATTCTTTTCCAGGCTTACCAGATCATTCAGCTTCGCCTCGATCACATCTTTGCTCAGTTCTTTTGCAAACTGCTCCTTTACGGATCCAAGAATATCCTCAAAAGTCGTTTCCGCAGAAAAATAACAGCTGATCTCGATCCACCCGAAAAAATTCGCCATGGACCGGGACGGAAAATAGTTCCTTAAATTTACCGGGATCATAAGGCCAATGGGTTTTTTCGCCTGATTCTGGGGCACCTCCTCATGGATCGCCCAGATAAGAGCCGCCGTAAGAAAAACCGTGATCGACACACCGGCTGCTTTTGCCCGGGCGTGGATCTCTTTCACCGGAATGCATACTTCCGTGATACTCATATCTTCCTGTCTGAGTTTCTCACCTTTCAGCTGAAAAGCCGGCTTCTTGGACTCTCTCTTTCTTGGAGCATCTGAGGAATAATACTGGGAAAAACTATCCTCTTCCATATCTCTTCCGGTGATATTTTCGTCTGGAAAAAGCTCCGGAAGTTCTTTCTCCGGATGTGCCTCCTGAAGATAATCTTTTACAAGTTCCATCAGGAAATGCATGGCTCCCGTTCCATCCGTCAGCGCGTGAAATACCTCAAAATTGATCCGGTTCTTATAGTAACTCACCCGAAAAAGAAGCGTTTTTTTGTCCGGAATGTAAAGTCCGCTGCAGGGTGCACCTGTTTCTTTCTTTACTATTGCCGGAATATCACGCCTCTCCAGATAAAACCAGAACAGTCCCTTTCTTAAAACCGCCCGGAAAAGAGGATATTTTTCCAGGGTACGGTCCAGTGCTTTCTGCAACGTTTCTTCATTTATCTCTTCTTTCAGTTCACAGTAAAAACGAAATACCCTGGTGTCATTTTTTCCTGTCACCGCCGGGAACGCCAGTGCCGCATTATCCAGTTTTCTCCACTGTGCATATTCGTTCTTCATGATGTTTTCCTTCTTCCTGCGAGATATTTACTGTCCATTATCCGGGACTTTTCTGAGATTTCTGTTTCCTGTCCGCAGACATTTTGCCCTTTCACAACTGCTCCTGCTCTTCTGTTTCCAGAAAACGGTTCACATACGTAAAGCTCTCCTGCACATGCAGAAATTTGATTCCCAGTGCAAAGTACCCGTGAAACGCACCCGCGATCCTGTGTACTTCCACTCGATTCCCTGCGGCTTTTAAGCGTTCACCAAATGCCTCTCCTTCATCCCGAAGAGGATCAAACTCAGCGGTAAGGATCAGTGTATCCGGCATATTTCGGAGATCTTTCTCCAAGATCGGCGCAAAATACGGATTCTTTCTGTCTTCCGGGCAGCTCTCATAAAGCTTCAGATAATCTTCCATCTTCTCTGCTGTGAGAAGATAACCGGTCCCGTTTGTTTTTACGGATTCAAAAGGCGATTCTTCTGTATAACAGTTGTTCAGTGCCGGATAGATCAGGATCTGTTTTTTCGGATAAAATTCTCCCCTGTCTCTGGCCATCATGCACACAGCCGCAGCCAGATTTCCGCCGGCACTGTCTCCCATAATGGTAATACGATCCGGATCGGTATTCAGAAGAAATCGGTTGGTATAAAAAGCCTTCGCTGCCGCATAGCAGTCCATCAACCCCACCGGGAAACGGTATTCCGGTGCCAGCCTGTACTCCACAGATGCCACGATCTGACCGGTGGACTGCGCCATTCTGGCACATACACGCTGATAATTCTCCACGCTTTCTGTAACCCATCCACCACCGTGGAAAAACAGGATCACCGGAGGTTTTCTGCCGGAAGCAGCCCCATTCTCCATGGCCTCTTCTGTTGGAAAAAACAGACGGATCGGCACTTTATAGTCCCCATTATAAACTTCCGCATCCAGTGTTTTGTAAAAAATACTCATAGGATCCATTTTTTTAATATCTGCCAGCTTTCTGGAAGCGTCTACCTCAATTCCTCCATAGGAAAGAGCCTGCAGAACTGTCCGTACTGCACGTGGCATAGAACTTCCGTCTTTCACAGGGATCCCCGGAATCACGATACGTCGGCTTCTTCTTTTTCCTTTGCTTGTATAAATATATTTCGTCTCAGTTTCATACTTCCTGAGGATATGGATGCGTTTCACGCAGGTTCGTTCATAGGAAATCCTCTTCAGGATTTCATGATCGGTACGGATAACTACTTCTGTTCCTTTATAGCCCGGGATGTAATAACTGTTTTCTTTTTTCTTTATCTGTGGTCGTCTTAATCTCAGTAAATGCTTTCTGATCGCGTCCTCACCTCCATGAATTTTTTCTTTGTTGTGAACTATGATAGCATCCGCAGCTTACGAGTACAAGTCGTAGTAAAAAATATACTGCTGCATAATTCCACGCATTCCCTTATATCTGCGGTTTGGAAATCCTCTTTTATAATGCACATCCATGACCTGGCGGATATGGGTATCTATGGGAAAAGCATCCATATGATGCAATGCAAACAGGCAGATACACTCTGCTACCTTTTCTCCAACGCCACAGAGTTTCATCAATTCTTTCTTTGCCTGATGGTAACGCATATCATAGATTTTTTCCAGGGAGATTTCGCCGGATGCGATAGTCCTGGCTGTCACTGCGATATATTTTGCCCGATATCCAAGGCCGCAGTCTCTTAAGTTCTCTTCCGTTGCCTGACTCAGCGCCTCCACAGTTGGAAACGCATAATATTCCACACCTGTTGATGAAACTTTTCGCTCTCCATATTTCCGACAGATAGTTTCGATACATTTGCGGATGCGTTTGATATTATTCTGCTGGGAAATCAGAAACGTGACGATCATTTCCCAGAGATCCTGTCTTAAGATCCGGATCCCGTCTCCTGCCTTTATGGCGGCACCCAGATATTTATCCCGTGGATTGGCTGCATTCATGTAAGTTTCATAATCCGTATCCAGGTCAAAATACAGCACCCAGTAACAGATAAATTCTTCCTGAGAGCAGTAAAAATCTACCACTCCCCCCTTCTGGCGCATTTCCAGATACTGATCTCCCGCCACCATGGAAAAGTGTCCATCTCCAAGTTTCTTCATCCGGAAGCACTGCCCGGAATCGCATATTTTATCAAGGCTGAAATGTTCCAGCTCTACTGTGATCATGTTGGTTCCTCTCGTAAGTATTTTTCTGTATTTTTATCACGTATCATTTTCGATGGTTTATTATAAGACATTTATAAAGTAAAGAAAAGCAGAAGAGGAAAATAAAATGACCTGTGCGAAAATAAATTCACCTGGCATCATGAAGGATTTCCAATGCCCGTTTATATCTTCCATGCAGACGTGAGATCTGTTCCACAGATATATTTTCGCAGTCAGAAAGACGTGTTACATCAGAATTGTGGAGCAGATCAGCCTGCTTCACTTTTTTTGCGATCGGATTCTTCCGGATATTCCGGATATAGTCGAAATAATTCATACTCTTATCTCTTGTAAGATAACGTAAGGCCTCCACAACTTCTTCCGGAAATTCTCCGGTAAGATCTTCAAATGTGATCTCTGTATCTTCCACCACATCGTGAAGAAGTGCCGTACATACACTGAGTTCATCATCCATCTGCTCTGCTACATGAAATGGATGAAAAATATAAGGTGTCCCGCTTCGATCTGTCTGTCCATGATGTGCCTCGTATGCCACCTTCATAGCTTTTTTCGTCAAAGCTGTATAAATCATAACCGCGCCTCCCGTTGGGTTCTCTGAACCGCCATTCAGATCACTGTATACCTTTTACGCCTACAGCAATCCTGTACCCTGTATAACACAGTATAGCATCTGATTTTCCTTCCTACAAGGATAAAAAGTCTTATATATCTATCATTTTTCCTTATATACGACAATTTTCTGATTATAACATTCCCGGAAATACTGCTGTTCTTACCTGGATCTTTCATTCGATCATGAACTCGCTTGCCCTCATTCTGAAATTGGTATATACTACTTCTAAATGAGCAAATCACCACTGATCTGGTGATAATACAGAAAGGAATCTTACCAATGAAATTTATATATCCTGCAGTTTTCCGTCCCACAGAGGACAAAAAATACAACGCTTTTTTCCCGGATCTTGCCTGCTGCGAAGCCAGTGGTGACACGCTGGACGACGCCATCGAAAATGCCAATGCTGCCGCATATGACTGGATCTACACAGAGCTTATGGAATTTGAGGGCAAGCTTCCTCCGGTTTCCGAGGAAAGCGATCTGGATCTTCAGGAGGGTGACGTTGTCCGCAATATTTCTGTAAATATCCGTTTCCAGGATGGATGGGACGAATAAAGCTCTCACCTGGAATAAAACCACTGTTTGCCATCATTTTCCATATATGGCAATACAGAAAATATCTGTTCACAGCTAAAAAGCATCTGAATCGGAAACATTCTTTCGTTACCGATTCAGATGCTTTTATTGTGCATTTCTTTATTGTTCATGATACTGCCTGAAAAATTTACGCAGTCCATCCAGTGCTTTTACCAGTACTTCTGTCTCATCCTCATTAAGCTCCGCAAGCACAGCTTCTGTCATCTGTCTGTGAAATTCCGCATGATGGTGATATGCCATACGTCCCTTGTTGGTAAGCTGGATAAATACCACTCTCCGGTCCTTTTCACTTCGTTCTCTCTTCACATAGCCCTTTTTTACAAGGCTGTTCATGGATGTTGTGAGGGAGCCTACCGTGATCTTCAGCTTGGCTGCGATGGAAGACATATTTCCTCCGCCAAGGCCTACTGCCTCGATAATGTGCATATCATTGTTGGAAATATCTTTATATTTATCTGTGATGATGGCTTCTTCCTCCAGCCGGAGGATCTCGTTGAACAGATTCACCAGCACGTCATTTATAACTTCCCGATTGTCCACTCTACCCCGCTCCTGTTTCTCCGGAGCCAAAAAGCTTCTCCGGTTCTCTGTTTATGAAGCCATCGTAACATAAATATAGGATTTTTTCCACTGGATTTTTGCTTTGCGGATACAAAATCACTGCGCTTAAAATTTCTACATTTTCCGAAAACGTTCGTAGCGGTGTTCCAGAAGCTTCTCTGGCTCTGTCTTGCCATATTTTCCAAGGAAATCTTCTATTCCGTTTTCCAGATAAGCCGCAGCATCGTTTATGTTCTCACGGCTTACAGGCTCAGCTTCCGGGATCACATGCTCGATCATTCCCATCTGATAAAGATCCGCAGCAGTAAGTTTCATCACTGCGGCAGCCTCCTTTGCCTTTTTGCTGTCTTTCCAGAGAATAGAGGCAAAGCCCTCCGGAGACAAGATGGAATAGACGGAATGCTCCAGCATCCATACCTCATCCGCTACAGCAAAAGCGAGCGCACCGCCGCTTCCTCCCTCACCGATCACAATGGAAAGTACAGGAACGGTAAGTCCCGCCAGCGTATAGAGATTTTTCGCAATAGCTTCACCCTGTCCTCGTTCTTCTGCTTCCAGTCCGCAGAATGCACCTGGCGTATCCACAAGGCAGATCACCGGTCGGTGAAATTTCTCTGCCTGCTGCATCAGACGCAGAGATTTCCAGTAGCCTTCCGGAGAAACCATTCCAAAATTCCGGGCAATATTTTCCCTGGTGCCCTCACCTTTTTCCTGTGCAAGAACCGTCACCGGCTTTCCGTGAAAAAATGCCACACCGCCGATCACTGCCGGATCATCACCACAGTGGCGGTCACCGTGAAATTCCATGAAATCGTCAAAGAGTGCCTCGATGTAGTCTTTTCCCGTGGGACGTGTTTTTGCTCTGGCAAGCTGGACATGTTCCCAGGGAGTGTAATTTCCTGATGGGATGAATTCCGGCCAGATTGTATTCTCTGATTCCCGTTTATCTCCCACGGCAGTTTCTGTCGATTCCGCATTATCAGATTTATATTTCATTTCCATGTCCGAATTATCGGACTGTCCATAATCTGGTATTTTATTTTCATGTAACTTCAGGATATCCGCCAGCACGCTTCTCTGCTCCTCACGTTCCACGATCTTATCCACAAAACCGTGTTCCAGAAGAAATTCCGCTCTCTGGAATCCTTTGGGAAGTTTCTGACCGATGGTCTGCTCAATGACTCTGGGGCCGGCAAATCCGATCAGTGCTTTTGGCTCTGCCAGGATAATATCTCCCAGCATGGCAAAGCTTGCAGTCACACCACCTGTCGTCGGGTCTGTAAGAACCGGCACATAGAGAAGCCCTGCATCACTGTGTTTTCGAATGGCCATACTGGTTTTTGCCATCTGCATCAGAGATACCAGTCCCTCCTGCATTCTGGCACCGCCGGAACAGATATAGAGAATCACCGGAAGTCTCTCCTTTGTGGCACGTTCAAAAACCCGGGTGATCTTTTCCCCAACAACCTCTCCCATACTGGACATCATGAAACGGCAGTCACAGACACCAAGCGCTGTCGGTGTCCCTTTTATCGTACACTTACCGGTAACCACAGCCTCGTCAAGTCCTGTCTTTTCACGGAGTGATCTGATTTTTTCCTCATATCCTTTGTACTGAAGCGGATTCTGTTCTTCCATATGTACGTCCCACTCTGTGAAACTCTTTCGATCTACGACCATCTTGATCCGCCGGTAAGCCGGTACATGAAAATAATTTCCACAATGTGGGCAGATGTAATGATTCTGTTTTACCTCATCTGCAAAAACAGCAGCCTTGCAGGCATTGCATTTTCGCATCAGGTTATCCGGAACCTCCGGAGTGTTCCCGTACTCCTCCCCCCGGATATCCCGTACTGTTTTTTTGAACATATGCTTAATTCTCATTGATCTTCACTCCCGCAATGATATGACTTGCCAGAAAACCGGTGTCAAAATTTCCAGACTGATAATCCTCATTTTTCAAGATTTCATACTGATAGTCAATGTTTGTATCGATTCCGTCAATGATCACCTCACCAAGGGCACTCTGCATTTTTGCAATGGCTGCCTCACGGCTGTCTGCATGAACGATCAGCTTGGCAAGCATGGAATCATAATACGGTGGGATCTTACAGCCGTTATAAACGCAGGTATCCACACGGATCCCGTTTCCTCCCGGAAAATGTGCCCCCTGGATAGTTCCCGGTGAAGGCCGGAAGTTTTTCTGAGGATTCTCGGCGTTGATCCTGCACTCGATGGCATGTCCCATAATATGGACATCATCCTGTGATATTTCAAGAGGCATCCCCGAAGCGATCTTCAGCTGCTCTTTCACAAGATCGATTCCGGTTACCCATTCTGTCACCGGATGTTCTACCTGAATTCTTGTGTTCATTTCCATAAACCAGAATTTTCCATCCGGCTCCAGCAGAAATTCAATGGTTCCCGCATTGACATAGCCGGCCGCTTTTGCTGCCGTCACTGCCGCATGACCCATTTTTTCTCTTAATTCCGGCGAAACTGCGGCGCTTGGAGATTCCTCTATCATCTTCTGATGATTTCTCTGAATGGAGCAGTCACGTTCTCCCAGATGAATGACATTTCCCTGGTTGTCCGCAAGGATCTGAAATTCAATATGTCTGGGATTTACCACAAAATGTTCAATATACATGGTACCGTCGCCAAAAGCGATCTCAGACTCTTTTCTGGCAGTTGCGTAGGCCTCTGGAAATTCCTCCGGGGTATTTGCCACACGCATACCTTTTCCACCGCCGCCAAGAGCTGCCTTGATGATCACCGGGTAGCCGATCCGCTCTGCTTCCTTAAGGCCGGTTTCAATATCCTCCACATCCCCTTCACTGCCTGGAACTACCGGAACACCTGCTGCGATCATGGTGCTTCTTGCGATCTTTTTGTTTCCAAGCATGCGGATGACCTTCGATGGCGGTCCCACAAATGTAATTCCGCATTTTTCACAAAGCTCCGCAAATCTGGCATTTTCCGAAAGGAAACCAAATCCCGGATGGATGGCATCCGCACCGGAAACCATGGTGGCACTGATGATCTGCTCCATATTCAGATAGCTCTGTGCGGAAGGTCCCGGACCGATACAGATTGCTTCGTCTGCCAGCTGTGTGTGAAGGCTTTCCTCATCTGCCTCGGAATAAACTGCCACTGTGGCAATTCCCATTTCCCTGCAGGCACGGATAATACGCACCGCAATCTCGCCTCTGTTGGCGATCAGTAACTTTCGAATCATACAATCACCTTACCCGATCATAAATGTAAGTTCTGCCTCTACGGCAACCTCTCCATCTACAGATGCCACTGCGGAACCGATTCCCACGGGGCCCTTTCTGCGGATGATCTTTGTCTCAAGACGGAGTTTATCTCCGGGAACTACCTTTCTGCGGAATTTACACTTGTTGATGCCGCCAAAATAAGCAGTTTTTCCCTTCATATCCTCCAGGGAAAGAATAGCTACCGCACCAACCTGTGCCAGAGCCTCTACCATAAGGACGCCCGGCATTACCGGCTCCTTCGGAAAATGTCCCCGGAAAAAGTCCTCGCGGAAAGTCACGCATTTATATCCAACAGCAAATTCACCTGGTTCATAATCTTCGATATAGTCCACAAGCAGAAACGGATGTCTGTGCGGGATGATCTCTTCGATCTGTTTTACGTCAAGATGTTTCATTCTCTATCCTCCTGAAAAATCACGGAGAAAACGACCGATTACATAATCTGTATTCTTTTTCTCCGAAACATTCTCTTTCTTATTCTTTAATTCTGACCTGAAGATATTTTATCGGATACGGAAAAGTTTCTGTCCATACTCTACCGGCTGTCCGTTTTCCACATAGATTTCCGCGATCTCGCCGTCAAAATCACTTTCGATCTCATTCATCAGTTTCATTGCTTCCACGATTGCAAGAACCTGGCCTTTTTTTACTTTATCTCCTACCTGGACGTATGGCGGAAGATCCTGGGATGGTGCTGCGTAGAAAGTTCCGACCAGCGGAGAAGTTACCAGGCTGCCGGTCTGGTCATCTGATTTCTGTGATACGTTTTCCGGCTGCTCTATATTTTGCACAGGTACTGTATTCTGCACGCCCTGTGTTTCTGCTACATTTTTGTCTGCCGCTGCCATTTCATCTGCCGAATCTGATACTGTCGCCGCCACGGAACCTGCACCTGCCATCGGCACTGTATGCACTGCCCTGCGGACTTTTCCACCGGCCATTCCTGCCGCCGGAATGTTTTCCACAGTTTCCCCCATAACTCCCTGGATGATCTGTGGTTTTCCGTGTTCCATGCTTAAGGTCAGATCTGCTGTCTCGTAAGTAAAAGCAGTAAGTTCTGATGCGGATACGTGATCGATGAGCTCAAGGATCTGGTTAAATTCCATGATTTCACTCCTCCTCATACTTCTTTACAAGCAAGGTTCCGTTATGGCCTCCAAAGCCAAGGGAATTGCTCATTGCATAGCGTACTTCCTGTTCTGCCGGAGCGCCGATCATATAGTTGAGATCCAGCTCCTCCTCTGTTTCCGTAGTTCCCACAGTCTGATGGATAAATCCGTCCAGAATGGATTTTACACACACGATAAACTCAACAGCACCTGCTGCGCCAAGAAGATGTCCTACCATGGATTTTGTGGAGTTGATCTTTACATCTTTTGCCGCATCTTTGAACGCAAGCTTGATGGCTCTTGTCTCAAACAGATCGTTGTGGTGGGTTCCGGTTCCGTGTGCATTGATATAATCTACCTGCTCCGGTGCAACACCTGCTTCTTTCATGGCGTTTTCCATGGCACGTGCGGCGCCGCTTCCGTCCTCGGCCGGAGATGTGATATGAAAAGCATCTGCAGTTGCACCATATCCCACAACCTCTGCCAGGATATTGGCATTTCTCTTTTTCGCATGTTCCAGTTCTTCCAGAACAACCACACCTGCGCCTTCACCCATGACAAAACCACCTCTGTCTTTGTCAAAAGGAATGGAAGCACGCAGCGGATCCTCGCTTGTGCTCAGTGCGGTAAGGCTTGCAAATCCTGCAATTCCGATGGGGCAGATAGCACCTTCTGTACCGCCTGCAAGCATTACATCTGCATCGCCGTACTGGATGGCACGGAAAGCGTCTCCGATACAGTGAGTTCCTGTTGCACATGCAGTTACCACGTTTGTACACTTTCCTTTTGCACCGGTGGCAATGGAAACATTTCCTGCTGCCATGTTTGTGATCATCTTGGGAACAAGAAGGGGATCAACCCTTGAAGGACCTTTTTCCACAAGCTTCTTCTCATTCAGCTCCGTAGCCTGAAGGCTTCCCACACCGGAACCGATGATCACGCCTACCATGTACGGATCTTCCTCTTCCATCTTAAGACCTGCATTTTCCACAGCTTCCAGTGCGGCTGCCACCGCATACTGGGAAAAGGGCTCCATTCTTCTTGCGGTTCTGGGATCCATGCGGTCTTTTGCTACGAAGCCTTTCAGCTCCGCTGCCAGTGTTGCCTTATATCCGGTTGTATCAAAACGGGTGATCGGTCCGATCCCCACTTTTCCTTCTTTCACTCCGTTCCAGAAGCTTTCCACATCGTTTCCGATCGGTGTTACTGCTCCAAGTCCTGTTACTACTACTCGTCTTTTCATCAATCTATCCTCCTGACTCCGGGGAGCCTTTTTTACATTGCCATTCCGCCGTCTACACGAAGTACCTGTCCTGTAATATAACGTGCGCCGTCCGATGCCAGAAAAGCGGCTGCTTTTGCCACATCTTCTGCAGTTCCCATGCTTCCCATGGGAATGGATGCCGAAATATTTTCTTTCACTTTGTCGGAAAGCACGTCTGTCATATCGGTTTTGATAAATCCCGGTGCAATGGCGTTGACCGTGATTCCTCTGGATGCCAGCTCTTTTGCGGCGGATTTTGTAAGGCCGATGATTCCCGCTTTGGATGCTGCATAATTGGCCTGTCCCGCATTTCCACGAAGGCCTACCACCGATGAAAGACTGATGATCCTGCCGCTTCTCTGTCTCAGCATCATTCTGGACACATGGCGGATGCAGTTAAAGGTTCCTTTCAGGTTGGTGTCAACAACTCTGGAAAAATCTTCCTCGCTCATCTTCATGAGAAGTCCGTCCTTCGTAACTCCGGCATTGTTTACCAGAATGTCAACACGTCCGTATTTTTCTGCAATGGCTTTGAAAAAAGCTTCGCATGCATCAAAATCTGCCACATTACACTGCAGGATATCTGCCTGGCCGCCAGCTGCCTCGATCTCTGCTTTTGTTTCCCGGGCTTTTTCTTCTGAGCCGTTATAATTGATCACTACAAAATTTCCTGCTTTTGCAAGTTCCAGGGCGATGGCTTTTCCGATTCCACGTGCACCGCCTGTTACCACTGCGATTTTTTTCTCTGACATATGAATTCCTTTCTGATCACTTAAGTTCCTGGCAGACTTTTTCTGCGTCTTCTACAGTCTGGATGTTATATACCTTTACATTTCTGTCGATCTTTCTCATAAACCCGGCCAGTGTTCTTCCAGGTCCGATCTCCACGAAGGTATCCACTCCTTGGCGGATCATGTTTTCCACACTCTGCTGCCAGCGCACGGAAGATGAGATCTGTTTTTCCAGAAGTGCCTTTGTTTCGGATGGATCTTCCACATACTCTGCGGTTACGTTTGTTACATATGGAATTTTAAGCTGGTGGAGTGTGATACCCTCCAGAACCTTCCCCAACTCTTTTCCTGCTGTAATAAGCATTGCGGAGTGGAAGGGACCGCTGACATTTAACGGGATCACTCTTCTTGCGCCAGCTGATTTCAGTTTTTCAGAAGCTTCTGAAACTGCCTCTGCTAGTCCTGTGATCACGATCTGACCAGGACAGTTATAATTGGCAATGCTGACATCTGAAATGTCTGCGATCACTTCCTCGATCTTCTCTGTTTCCATTCCCATAACTGCCGCCATGCTTCCTTTTCCTGCCGGAACTGCCTGTTCCATCAGGATTCCTCTTTTTCTTACGGTTGTAATGGCATCACAAAGCTCCATGCCGCCTGCTGCTTCGATGGCACAATACTCACCAAGGCTTAAGCCTGCAGTTACATCCGGATGAAGTCCCATCTCCTCTACGACCTTTTCCATGGCGAGGCAGGTGGTGACCAGCGCTGCCTGTGTATACTCCGTCAGATCAAGCTTGTCATTTTCTTCAAAACAGAGTGCTTTCATGTCCAGATCCAGCCACTTACTGGCAGAATCAAAAACCTTTTTTGCAGTATCATATTTCTCATAAAAATCTTTTCCCATCCCGGCTTTCTGTGCGCCCTGTCCTGGAAAGATGAATGCTGTTTTTCCCATCTGTTTATTCCTCCGCAAGAAAACTGTTTTTTCTGACTGTTTCTTTTGTCTCCGCCATCAGTCTTGCCATCAGATCTTTACAGGTGGGAATGTCTTTTACCATACCTGCGATCTGTCCGGACATCACGCTTCCGGTTTTTACATCACCGTCGACAACCGCCTTTCGAAGACCTCCCAGTGTGAGAAGCTCCAGCTCTTCAAAAGATGCTCCTGCTGCTTCTTTTTCCAGATATTCCTTTGTCATGGGATTTCTTAAGGTACGGACCGGATGACCTGTGGTACGTCCGGTTACTCTTGTGTCGATATCTTTTGCCTTCAGGACAAACTGCTTATAGTTTTCATGTACATTACATTCCTGTGTGGCAACAAAACGGGTTCCCATCTGTACAGCCTCTGCACCCAGCATAAAAGCCGCCGCAATCCCACGGCCATCTGCGATTCCACCTGCCGCGATCACCGGGATCTTTACCGCATCCACAACCTGTGGTACCAGCGCCATGGTAGTTGTCTCACCGATATGTCCACCGGACTCGGTTCCCTCAGCTACCACCGCATCTGCGCCGCAGCGCTCCATTCTTTTTGCAAGAGCTACGGATGCAACGACCGGGATCACTTTTACTCCTGCAGCTTTCCATGCTTCCATGTATTTCTCCGGGCTTCCGGCACCGGTTGTTATCACTTTGATGCCTTCTTCCACTACGATCTTCGCAACCTCATCGGCGTTTGGACTCATCAGCATGATGTTTACACCGAAAGGCTTATCTGTCAGTTTTTTTGCTTCGCGGATCTGCTCACGTACCCATTCTGCCGGTGCGTTTGCTGCCGCGATCAGTCCCAGGCCTCCTGCTTCGGATACTGCTGCCGCAATGTGATGGTCTGCCACCCAGGCCATACCACCCTGAATGATTGGATATTCGATACCAAGTAATTCTGTAACTCTTGTTTTCATTTTTTACCTCCGGGAAATTGAGTCAGGCGGATATTTGCAATCCACTTTTCTACTTACTCATAGTTTTAACAGTCCGTTAATCGGGACTTTGATTTTCTCATTTAATACTCAATCAAACTCGCTCCATACGTCAGTCCGCCGCCGAATCCTGCAAGGACCAGTTTATCACCTCTCTGCAGTTCTCCGCTTCTCTTCACCTCATCCAGAAGGATCAGAAGGCTTGCGGAAGACGTATTTCCATATCTGTCCATGTTCATGGGAAACCTGGAAATGTCTTCGCCCAGCCGCCTTGCCGCAGAACGGATGATCCGCTCGTTTGCCTGGTGGAGAAGATAATAGCGGATATCCCCACAGGGAACCTGCTCTCTGGAAAGAAGCTCCTTCACCGCTTCCGGTACTTTGGATACCGCAAAGGTAAACACTTCTTTTCCATTCATCTGTATGTAGGTTTCCTTTGCTTTGGGATTATTTTCGTAACAGATCTGATTTCTGCTCTGCAAGGTAAGTGCCCCGCCTTTTTTTCCAATGGAATGGGTTACCTGTGCATATTTGCCACCCTCTTCTGCTTTCAGCACAACTGCTCCTGCGCCGTCCCCGAAAAGGATGCAGGTACCACGGTCCGTCCAGTCCGTTAAACCGGACAGTTTTTCTGCACCGATCACAAGGGCACTCCGGTAAATTCCCTGGGCCAGGTATGCCTGCGCTGTGTTCAGTGCCAGAAGAGATCCCGTACAGGCTCCATTCAGATCAAAGCAGGTAGCATTTTCCGCTCCGATCTGCTCCTGTACACCACATGCCACACAGGGCATGATCTCTGTAGGAGAGATCGTTGCTACAATAATCAGGTCGATTTCTTCCGCCTTCATACCTGCATCTTCCAGCGCCTTCTGCGCTGCCCGGGCTGCCATTGTCACGGTATCCTCGTTTTCTTTTGCAATATGTCTCTGTACCACGCCGGTTCTCTCACGGATCCACGCATCGCTGGTTTCCACCATTCTGGCAAGATCGTTGTTATCCCACACCTTATCCGGGACCCAGGAACCTGTTCCACATATTTTACCTGTCATCTTTTTCTCCATGATATCTGTCTTACATCAGCCTGTAAAAGATCTCATCCGGTGAACATTGCTTTTATGCTTTTCTGCAATGGCCTCCTGGCTGGATTAATCTATACTGCTGTTCTCTGATTTATCTTTTATCTTAAAATATTTTGATTATCAAATTATATCATCATAAAAGTATTTGTCAAGAAGGAAATTTCTTATAAAAATCGTGGATATCCTGTCAGATGGGACTATGGTTTGGTATGAATGGAATTTTGTGCTATGATTGTTATAATGCAAAATCAGAAGTAAAAGCCTGCTCTTATCGTGCAGACATGAACAACTTTTAACCTCTTTGCATCTGATATCTTATATTTTGCTGAAAGAGAGTGTGATAAGAAATGAAAAAGAACTTGTTCCTTCGGATCGTCTTCTACGTTGCCGGTCTTCTGATCCTGGCGCTGGGGATCATCCTGAACACCAAATCGGGCCTGGGTGTCTCCCCGATCATTTCTGTGGCCTACAGCATCACCACCATTGGAGGATTTAATTTTGGTAATATTACCTTCCTTTTATATTCCGCATTTGTTGTAGTTGAGATTGTTTTACATATCTTCCGAAACCACAGATATTCCGGGGAAGCAGGCGGTGCCATTGCTCCGGCATCACACCGGGATCTGAAGCTGGTGCTTGTAATGGACCTTCTTCAGCTGCCTTTAAGCCTTGTGTTTACACGTTTTATGAATCTGTTTTCCGCACTGCTTCCGACACCCTCTGACAATATGCCATCCAGACTTCTGGTCCTTGCCGCCGGAATCATCCTTACCGGGATTGGTGCCGCCATGTCTCTGAACATGCGTATCATCCCCAACCCGGGAGACGGGATCGTACAGGCCATTTCCGACTGTATCGGGAAATCTGTTGGGTTCACCAAGAACTGTTTCGACCTCTTTAATATCTGCCTTACCACTTCCATTGGCCTGCTCTTCGCTCATAAGCTGATCGGCATCGGCCTTGGAACTGTGATCGCTGTACTTGGCGTAGGCCGTGTTATCGCGGTCTTCAATCGCCTTTTTATGAACAAAATGACAGCTGCCGCAGGCGTGGAGTATTGATCTCCACTGCCATACGGCAGCTGTTTTATTTTACTTCATCGCCCACTGCACCAGGCACATTGCACCGATCTGCACCAACAGTATTACCGGTACACCAATCGCAAATTTGGCTTTGCGGGTTTTGTGGTGAAAAAAACGCATGCCCAGGATAGCTCCAACGCTGCCACCGATGACAGCACTCAGGATCAGGGTTTTCTCCGGAATCCGCCAGGCATTACGCCGGGCTTTCTGCTTGTCGGCTCCGAAAAGTACAAAAGCCAGGATATTCACTGCAAGCAGATAATAATATATGTAATCGTTCATGATATCTCCCTCCGAGCTCTGTGTCCTATATTTCGGACAGTAGCAGATTCTTGTATTCACTGCAGTTTAATGATCAGCACCGGTATGGGCGGATTATTTGGCCGGTTTACATATTCCGACTGGATCACCAGATACTTATGAGGATCCAGCTGACGGATAAATGAAAGCATCGCATCCCGTTCCTGAAATCCGGTATCCCCACCGCTGTAAATACAAATCGTCATAAGGCCGCCTTTTTTCAGAAGCGTAAGGCCGCTTTCCACTGCTCTTTTGCTGCTGTCCGCTCTGGTTGCCACAGAATGGTCTCCCCCTGGAAGATATCCCAGATTAAAGGTGATACAGGATACGGTTTCTGCTTCTGCATAGGCTGCCATGTTCTCATGGGAATCCAGGAACAACTGATAATTCTCCGGACAGTCATCCTTTTTCAGGCGTTCTTCTGTGTGTTCCAATGCCTGTTTTTGAATGTCAAATGCCAGAACACGTCCATTTTCTCCCGCAAGTCTGCTCAACAATACAGTGTCGTTACCATTTCCCATCGTTGCATCAATACAAATGTCTCCCGGCATGACCTGCTGCCGGATAAAATGTTGCGTGTATGCGGTGATCTGAAGATTTTTCATACAAAAATCCTTTCAAGATTTTTTACAGTTCATGATAATACGGGCAGATATCCTCATAATGTCCGTCCTTCATACGGAAGCCCTTCGGGATCACCCCAAGCTGTGTAAATCCAAGTCTCTCATAAAGATGTCTTGCATGGACATTACATGCCACAACTGCATTAAACTGGAGAACACCAAAACCGTGCTCTTTTCCCTGGATCAGACAGTCGGATACCAGTTTTTCTCCGATATGAAGTCCTCTGGAATCTCTGCTTACCGCATAGCTGGCATTGCAGATATGTCCACATCTTCCGATATTATTCGGATGAAGGATGTAAAGGCCGTAAACTTTTCCGCTCTCCTCATCCACTGCAGCCGCTGTATAGGTCTGCTCCGCAAAGAATGCCTTTCCGGTTTCCTCATTCAGATATTCTTCCTGTGGAAAAGCCACGCCATCTTCCACCACTTCATTCCAGATCCGGATCAGATCCGGAAGATCTTTTTCCTCGTATTTTCTTACTGTAATATTCATAATTATCTCCTCTCCGGTCAGGCTCCGGGACTCTTCCAAAAACCATGGCCCGGTTTTATCTCTGTAAAGCATACATTCTCAGTCAATCCGCCCGTTTATCGTAATTCCACATTCCGGCCGTCTCTTTTGATCACACCCTCATCAGACAGGTTTTTGATCTCACGCATCATGGCGCTTCGGTCCACACTTAAATACTGGGCCAGTGCGGTATAGGACATGGGCAGTTTAAACTTCCCGGTATTTTTCTCCGCAGCCAGGGAATGCAGATAAGCCATCAGCTTCTTCCTGGTGGAAGATCTGGAAAGCATATAGATCCGGTCCGTCTGCTGTCTGGAGTGAAGGGCCGTCATCTGCAGAAGATTGCTGACCATCTGGCTGTGATGATGACAGGCATTTTCACAGCGTTTGATCACATGCTCATAATCAATGAACATCACCCTCGTCTCCGTGGCAGCGCACACATAATAATGCTGGGAATCCGACGGAAGCAAAAACGGTTCACCAAATACACTGTCCTTATTCAGTTCATCGATGACATACTCATTTCCATCTTCATCACAGCAGTAAAGCACCGCCCGTCCCTCCTGGATCAGCCCGATCTTTTTCATAGAACTGGAATATTCCATAATGGTTTCTCCATTCTGAAAAACAGCCTCCCGGACTTTGAAACAGACACGCATTCTTTCCTGTTCTTCGGGCAAAATATCCGTAAATAAAGTAATGTGCTCCATGTTTTTCCTCCCCTCCTCACCAGCCAGATGAACCGTACATGTTTCTGATTTTATACCAGCACAGAAAAAATGTAAAGTCTGGAAAATTTCCCCTGTTTTGTTGTATTTGCAACAGTTTTTGTCAGTAAAATCTGTTATATTTTTATCAAAGTTAAGGAACAAACAAAACACAGTCACATAAATAAATCCACCATAGAAAGAAAAGAGGAATTGCTCATGAAAATCACAGATACTATCAAATATGTAGGCGTTAATGATCATCAGGTTGACCTTTTTGAAGGCCAGTACAAAGTGCCAAACGGCATGTCCTATAACTCCTATGTGATCCTGGATGAAAAAGTTGCAGTTATGGATACCGTAGATGCCAATTTTACCCACGAATGGCTGGATAATATTCAGCAGGTTCTGGGTGACCGGAAACCGGATTATCTGATCGTACAGCATATGGAACCGGACCACGCAGCCAACATCGCCAACTTCATGAAAGTTTATCCGGACACCACCGTTGTCTCCAACAAAAAAGCCTTCGCCATGATGCAGAATTTCTTTGACCTGGATCTGGAAGGCCAGCAGGTTATCGTAGATAATGGTGGAACTCTTTCTCTTGGAAAGCACAACCTGACTTTTGTATTTGCGCCGATGGTTCACTGGCCGGAAGTTATGGTTACTTATGACAGCACAGAAAAGGTTCTTTTCTCCGCAGACGGTTTCGGAAAATTCGGTGCCCTGGATGTGGAAGAACCATGGGACGATGAGGCAAGAAGATACTTTATCGGTATCGTTGGAAAATATGGCGTACAGGTGCAGAACCTTCTGAAAGTAGCCGCAACTCTGGATATCCAGACCATCTGCCCGCTTCACGGACCGGTTCTTACTGAAGATCTGGGACATTATATCAGTCTTTATGATACCTGGTCTTCCTACACACCAGAGGATGACGGAATCGTGATCGCCTACACTTCCGTATACGGTCACACCAAAGCGGCGGTTCAGCAGCTGGCTGACAAATTCCGCAGCAAAGGATGTCCAAACGTTGTTGTCTATGACCTTGCAAGAGATGACATGTCTCAGGCACTGAGCGACGCTTTCCGCTACTCCAAACTGGTTCTGGCAACCACCACATACAACGCAAGCATCTATCCGTTTATGAACGACTTTATCACCCGTCTGGTAGAGCACAACTTCCAGAACCGTACCGTAGGTCTGATCGAAAACGGAACCTGGGCACCGCTGGCAGCAAAAGTCATGAAAGAGATGCTTTCCAAGTGCAAAAAGATCAACTGGCTGAATACCACCGTTAAGATCATGTCCGCAGTAAACGAAGAAAACCGCAAACAGATGGAATCCATGGCTGATGAACTCTGCCAGGAATACATTGCAAAAAGCGATGATCTTGCCAACAAGAGTGATATGACCGCTCTGTTCCGCATCGGTTACGGCCTCTATGTGGTAACTTCCAACGATGGCAAAAAGGACAACGGCCTGATCGTCAACACCGTTACACAGCTTACTGACAATCCATACCGCGTAGCTGTCAACATCAACAAGGCCAACTACTCTCACCACGTGATCCAGCAGACCGGTATCATGAACGTAAACTGTCTGTCTATAGAAGCTCCGTTCTCTGTTTTTGAACAGTTCGGATTCCAGTCCGGCAGAAGCACCGATAAATTTGCAGGTCAAAAAGTGAACCACTCTGACAATGGACTGGTATTCCTGGACAAATATATCAATGCTTTCATGTCTCTGAAAGTGGAAAATTACGTAGATCTTGGTACTCACGGAATGTTCATCTGCAGCGTCACAGAGGCCCGTGTCATGAACGATCAGGAGACCATGACTTACACCTACTATCAGAAACATGTAAAACCACAGCCACAGACTGAAGGAAAAAAAGGCTGGGTATGCAAAGTCTGCGGATATATCTATGAAGGCGATGAACTTCCGGAAGATATCATCTGCCCACTGTGCAAACATGGCGCTGTGGATTTTGAACCTATCGAAGGATAAGATAAAAATCCCGATCAACTGATCTTATCCGGTTACAACTCCCTTGTTTTTACAAATTATAAACCATCAAAAAAAGACAGACATTCATGGCCTGTCTTTTTTTGCGTTATCATCTGATATCTTTTCAGCATCTTTTATCTGACGTATTTTTGTGCTTTGCAGATCGGCTTTCTCTTATTTCATCAGTCTGATAACCTGCTCTGCGGTATCTGCCAGATTCCGTTTTGCGTTCTCACTTTTCATGGCCTCCTCCAGAGTTACCACTCCACGGAGGATCGGGAAAAATGCATCGATTCCCGCATCGTTGCAGGCTCTTGCGTCACGCTGTACGGCGCCTGCAAAAGCGATCACTTTTTTGCCATATTTCTTTGCAAGTTTTGCAACACCTACCGGAGCTTTTCCCATGGCTGTCTGTCCATCCATGCGTCCCTCACCTGTGATCACAAGATCCGCGTCTTTGATGTAGTCCTCAAGTTTTGTCTCATCCAGTACGATGTTGATTCCGGATTCCAGAACTGCATCGGTAAATGTAAGAAACGCAAATCCCATTCCACCGGCTGCTCCTGTTCCCGGATACTTTGGATCTGCTTTTGGAAAACGCTCTTTTGCAAGCTCTGCATAAGCGCCCAGCCACTGATCCATATCCTGGATCATCTCAGGTGTGGCTCCTTTTTGCGGTCCGTAGATGGCACTGCATCCAAGCTCTCCGCAAAGAGGATTGGTTACATCGCAGGCAACACGGAATTTACATTCTGCAAGCTCCGGAATTACATAGGCATCTGTGATCTCTGTGATATCTTTCAATCCTCTTGCGCCTGGAAGAACCTGTTTTCCATCTTTGTCCAGAAATGCATAGCCAAGTGCCTGAAGCATTCCCACACCACCGTCATTGGTGGCACTTCCGCCGATACCCACGATAAATCTGCGGCAGCCTTTTTCGATGGCATCTTTGATCACCTCACCGACGCCGTAGGTTGTAGTATAAAGAGGATTTCTTTTTTCGTCCGGAACCTGTGTGATTCCTGCTGCACCGGCCATCTCGATCACTGCGGTCTTTGTACTTTCAATAATGCCGTACTCACAGATCACCGGCTCTCCAAGAGGACCTGTAACTTTTACATGCTCTGTTTTTCCATTCATTCCCGCAACAAGAGCTTCTACTGTTCCCTCTCCGCCATCTGCCAGAGGTCTTACAAGAACCTCAGCCTCTGCGTCTACACGATGGATGCCTTCTGCTGCTGCAAACCCTGCCTCCATGGATGTCATGCTGCCTTTAAAAGAATCGATTGCTGTTACTACCTTCATTGTATTTTCCTCCTGTGAAAATTTTTATATAAATCAAATATCCTCGTTTACAGTTCGGGTGAACCTGCTTTTGTTTTTAATCATAATAAAATTAAGCCTGTATGTATATATTATATATACTATATTTTTAAATAATTTTTATATTTTATTGTTATAAATAACATATTCAAATTGAAGCTATAAACCATATATGATATACTGACCCAAAGAAAGCACAGTCAAAAGGATATTCGCAATCCGCTTCGCTACGTAGCTCTACACCAAATAACTGCTCCGCAGTTTATCAGGAGGAGCTTGTACTCCTCCTGATACAAGCAAGTCCCCACCCACTGCTTATTGCTTTTCGCAACCCCGCAGGGGACTTACTTGATTTGGTTAACTTTTCCAGGAGGATTCCATGATCACACACATCAGCCACACGCTCGCCCAGCAGATCGTCAACACGATCAAGGACGTCTGCAGTTATGATATCAACTTCATCAATCCGTCCGGCACCATTATTGCCAGCACCAACGCTGCCCGGATCGGAGCTTTTCATGAGATTGGACGGAAGGCAGCTGTAACCGGTACTACCATCGAAGTGGCTGAATCTGACAATTTTACAGGAACCCGACAGGGGATCAACATGCCTCTTTATCATGAAGACCGTCTTCTGGCTGTGATCGGGATCACCGGTTCCCCGGAAAAAGTACGCAAGTACGCCTTTCTGGCACAGCGTATCACCAGCCTTCTGATCCGTGAACAGGAACTTGGCCAGTACAGCCGGCATCAGGCGGACAAAAAACAGTTTGTCATCAGTTCCCTGCTCCACGGAGACACCCAGAATCCGGAATATCTTCTGAAATGTCTGAGGGAATTTCAGATCGATCCGGATACACCCAAGCGACTGATATTGCTCCATACGTATCCGGCTGCTTCCAGTCAAAATCTCTCCGTAAAGATTGACCACAGAATTTTGGAATCCCAGGAAACTCCTGCTTCCCGGACAGATACCGAAAATCCAAATCTCTCACGGGAATCTTCTCTCCAGGCAGAAACTCATGACTCAGATTCCGGCATTGGGTCTGTTCTTTCAGAACATCAGATCCAGAATTTTTTCAAGACCATCGGGATCATGCTGTACACCTTCCGCTATCCCGGAGATTATCTCGCTGTTACAGACAGTTCCGGTTTTTCTGCTCTTTCCGGAACACTTCGTGATTTTGCGAAAAAGCATGCTGGCACTCTGGCCGTTGCTGTTGGCCGGTCCGTACCACTGTATCAGCTTGGTCTTTCCCTGACTACTGCGGAAACTGCCCTGCGAAACCTTAACTTTCACCGGCCTCTTACTGACCATGTCTGTGCAGAAAATTATGCCGTTTTCGATGATCTCACTCTGGAAATCGTTCTCTCTTCTGTGTCTCCGGATGACCGTGAAGAATTTTCCGGAAAAACCATTCATCAGCTGTCTCTGGATGAAAAGGAACTTATGCGAACTTATTTTTCCCTGGAAATGTCTCTGGCTGATACCGCAGAGAAACTTTTTCTCCACAAAAATACTCTTCAATATAAATTAAACCACATTTATAAAAAATGTGGTCTCAATCCCCGGAAATTCCGGGACGCTGTTCTGTTGTATCTGGCGCTGGAGCTGGAATAAAAGGCCCATTTTTACAGAAGGTCTTTCAGTTCCTCCAGCCGCTTTATCACATGATCTGCTTTATGCGTTCTTCTCACATTTTCCAGTTCCGACTCTTCCATCTTCTCCCGGCAAAACCAGCAGGTCTCCATCCCTGCTGCCTGTCCGCCTGCGATATCAGCAGTCAGGGAATCCCCTATGATCATACATTCCTCTGCCCTGATTCCCGGAAGCTGTTCCAGACATCGTTCAAAAAAACGTACATCCGGCTTGTCCACACCGATCTTCTCAGATACAAAACAATGATCGAAATCTTTCAGCATATCGGCTTTTTTCAGCCTGCAGATCTGCTGCTCATAAGGGCCGTTGCTGGCCGTGCACAGGATATACTTTCCCTGTAAATGATCAAGGATCTCCTTTGCCCCTTCCACAGGAACCGCGCTGTAAAACAGACATTTCCGGAACAGCATCTCCATAGCTACGCCATCTGCCTCAAGCCCAAGCTTCTTAAGAATCGCCTGCCAGCGCACATAGGGAAGATCATCCATGGTCAGGATCCCCTGTTCGATCTTTTTCCAGATCCGGTCATTCTCCTCTTTAAAAACCGAAAACATCTCCGGCTTATAGATGAGGCCTGCATCTTCAAAACAATGGGCCATGCCTTCCTGTGCCGCCGCATCAAAATCCAGCAACGTATTATCAATATCCATAAAAACAGCTCTGATCATTTCACTATCCTTTCACATGAAATCCAAACTCATCCTCAAGGGGGATCTCTTTCGATTCAATACCCTCGATCTCCACAAAACTCTGCTGAGAAAGGCGCTCTACCATCTCCCGGATCTCCTCTCTGGTTCCCTGCACTTCCATCTCCACACGATCATCCCAGAGATTTTTTACCCAGCCGGTCAGCCCCATGGACTGTGCAATATAATAAGAGCGGTAACGAAATCCCACTCCCTGTACTCTTCCTGAAAAATAAAAATGTTTTCGTATCTTCTCCATCTGGCACCTCGTATCTTCTGTCTCAACTATTCCGTCTCTGTATCTCCACCCAAAATTCTCCTGCCCACCGCAGGAATATCTTATCCCGATTATATAATAATTCTTTATAAGTTGTAAAGTTATATCCTTCTATCTATTGGAAACCATAAACATTTGCGTTATAATAATTTCTATCAGGATAAAAAGAAAACTGCTTTCTTTTGCAGGAAATATTTTCAACAGAATTTAGCATCAGGAGGTAATCATTATGAACGAAAGCATCAAAAACATGCTGGAGCGCAGAAGTATCCGCGCCTACAAAAAAGACCTTGTTCCACAGGAAACTCTGGATATGATCCTGGAAGCCGGAGAATATTCACCAAGTGGCATGGGACAGCAGAGTACCCTTATGGTAGTAACACAGAATCCGGAACTGGTTGCAAAACTTTCCAAAATGAACGCAGCTGTTATGGGCAGTACCTCAGATCCGTTCTACGGTGCCCCAACTGTGATCATCGTCTTCTCCGACAGCAAAATGGGCACCTGCGTGGAAAACGGAAGCCTTGTGATGGGAAATCTCATGAATGCCGCACATGCTCTTGACGTAGATTCCTGCTGGATCCACCGTGCAAAAGAAGTTTTTGATTCCGAAGAGGGAAAAGAACTGAAGAAACAATGGGGAGTTCCGGATGAATATATCGGTGTCGGCCACTGTGTTCTGGGATACCGCGACTGCGAGTATCCGGCTGCAAAACCTCGTAAAGAGGGCTTTGTGATCCGCGTTTGATCGTCTGAATATGTACAAAAAATCTGACAGATCTGCATTTTACACATCGCCGTGTATTATGCAGAAATCTGTCAGATTTTATTTTCTCTTATTTCAGCGCCTTATCTTTATATCTGGAAATCTCCTCGAGATATTTTTTCCCAAGAGCACTAATGTTAACACCTTTTCTTGCGATATACCCGATGGTCATGATCTCATCGGAATCCAGCTTAACCGCACAGTAATCGGAACCGTTCAGATCTTCACAGATAATACCGGAACACAAGGTATATCCGCCCAGACCTACCATCAGGTTCAGCATCGTGGCCCTGTCATCGGCCTTGATCAGCCGTTTATACTCATATGTGCTCAAAACCTCCTCCGCAAAATAAAAGGAGTTATTTCCTCCCTGTTCAAAAGACAGACAGGGGTATTCCTTCAATTCTTCCAGTGTGATCTTCTCGCGTTTCGCCAGGGGATGGCCTTTCCACATATAAACGTAGATCCTGCAGTTGAGAAGTTCGTGAAACTCCAATCCATACTCGTGAAACATTTTTGTAAGTACTTTGCGGTTAAAATCATTCACATAGAGGATCCCGATCTCACTTTTAAAGTTCCGCACATCCTCGATCACCTGATGTGTCTTGGTCTCATGGACTGCAAATTCGTACTCATCCATGCCAAACTGTTTTACCAGCTCCACAAAGGCATTGACCGCGAAAGTATAATGCTGCATGGAAACACTGAATTTTTTTCGGGACTGTTCTTTGGAGATATATTTGGCTTCCATCAGTTCGTACTGTTCTACTACCTGCCTTGCATACCCCAGGAATTCTTCACCCGCCGGTGTCACGGCAATTCCACGGTTTGTTCTTCTGAAGATCTCAACCCCGGTTTCTGCCTCCAGTTCCCGGATCGCCGTGGAAAGACTTGGCTGGGAAATATAAAGGCTTTTGGCTGCCTCGTTCATAGATCCGGCTTTTGCAATTGCTATGGTATATCTGAGCTGTGCCAGAGTCATCTGTTTGCCTCCCTGTACTTTATATCAGGCGGACATTTCTGATCCGCCTGGTGTAAAACATTTATTTAAGATAATTTTTATCTACATATCCTTCTTTTCCAAGTTTCGGAACAAACACATACCAGTAGGTACTGTCTTCTTTTTCAATGAGCTCAACCGTATCTCCGGTATTTAACTGGCCAATCTCATTATTTTTATCATAAGCTTTTTCACTTCGAAGTGCCAGATAGCCTTTGTCTACTTTAACAGTCATAGACTGGATCGCCGTTCCGGCTCCTCCAAGAAGATATTCCTTATCAACATAACCAGTTTTATCAAGCTTCGGTACATATACATACCAGTAATGTTCATCGGCTGTATCTTTTACCTGTACGGTATCCCCGGTATTTAACTGGCCAATTTCATTACTGTCATTATAGGCAGCCTGATTTCTGAGTGCCAGATAACCTTTTTCTATTTTTACGGTCCACAGTCCGCTGTTATAAATATACCGATTATCTACGTAACCGGATTTATCAAGCTTCGGCACATATACATACCAGTAGGTTGAATCACTGCTGTCCTTTACAAGCACCATATCTCCGGTATTCAGACGCCCAATCTCGTTACTGTCATTATATGCAGCAGTGTTTCGAAGTGCCAGATAGCCACTCTTTACTTTCACAGTCCAGGAATCATTGGATGCAGCGGTACTCTCTGCTACCTGGATATAATTTTTGTCCAGATATCCGGATCTATCCAATCTTGGAACATATGCATACCAGTAGGTTGGGTCCTTCCGGTCTGTAACTTCCACCAGATCTCCAGTGTTCAACTGACCAATTTCATTACTTTTGTCAAAAGCCTTCTCACTCCTGAGAGCCAGATAGCCGTCAGAGACTTTAACTTTAAAGGTAGTTCCTGCTGCTGCCTTCGCCTCCCGGGCTGTTGCCGGAATAGCTGCTGCAAACATAACAGCCAGAATAGTCAGGCATTTCACTGCCTTTCTCCTGGACAGAAGAGTTCTTTTTTTCATATTTTACGCCTCCTTTTCTTTTTTGTGTCGTTCTTTGTTCTGCGGTTCTGTCTGCTTTTTATTTTATGGACCACCGCCGGAATTTATGGCAATATTATATCATATTTTGTGCTGACATCTGTAAGAATCATATCTCTCATTACAGTCCAAAATGGTCTTTCCACAGTGCAGGTATTGACACTTTTAATTAGTAGTGTTATATTACATGTAGAACAGGATAAAAGTAATACCCCCGGGAATCTTCCCGGGGAATTTTGTACGCATATGTTCGATATATGGCACTCCGGAAAGTCTATTCCTTAAGAAGGATATTACTCACCTGGAATGCTGCAGACTATAATCTATAATTATATAAGGGAAGGTGAATACCATGGCAGTAAAAAGAGATTATTACGATGTTCTGGGCATTGACCGGAACGCAGATGAGAAAACAATAAAAAAAGCATACCGTAAACTGGCAAAAAAATATCACCCGGATACCAACGCCGGTAATCCGGATGCCGCAGATAAATTTAAGGAAGTAAATGAAGCCTATGACGTTCTTGGAGATCCCAAGAAGAAAAAAATGTATGATCAGTTTGGTCACGCTGCTTTTGAGGCGGGCGCTGATCCGGGAGCCGGTGCAGGTGCCGGTGGATTCGGCGGATTCCAGAGTGGTGGCAATGGCAGCTATCAGGAATTTCACTTTAATGGTGAAAACATGGATGATATCTTTGGTGATATCTTTGGAAATATGTTCCACGGCGGTCACAGCACAGGCCATGGCTTTGGCGGAAACAGCACTTATGAGCACTTCACCGGTAACGGTGGCGGATTCCACGACGGCTTTGGAGGAAGCGGATTTCACAGTGGCGGCGGCTTTGGCGGATTCCATCAGCAGGATTTCCCTCAGAAAGGCTCCGATGTGAAGGCCAGCATCAACGTTACCTTCGATGAGGCCGCTTTTGGTGCAGATAAAAGGATTTCTCTGTCCAGCCCGGACGGAAGCTCCGGTGCACCGCAGACATTACAGGTTCACATTCCGGCAGGTATCGATACCGGCAAGAGCATCCGCCTGAAAGGAAAAGGTATGCCAGGAACCGGTGGCGGCGAGCCTGGTGATCTGCTTCTGAAGGTTACCGTAGGAACCCGTCCTGGATATGAACGAAAGGGCTCCGATGTTTACACTACCATTTCCATCCCGTACACAACAGCTGTTTTCGGCGGTGAAGCTACTGTTCCAACACTTTATGGAAATGTTATCTGCAAGATCCGTGAAGGCATGCAGTCCGGCTCCAAGATCCGTCTCAGAGGAAAAGGCATCGTTTCCATGAAGAACCCGTCCGTCCGTGGTGATCAGTATGTAACCATCCAGATCCAGGTTCCACAGAATCTGAATTATACCGCGAAGGAGAAACTTCATGAATATGCGAAGGCATGTGGACTGGAACGGAGTAATGCCACCGGGTCACATGTAGCGTAAATAGTGAATATCGGTTAAATAAAAAAAGTATCACAGATCTCATCTTTATCAGGGAGTTTCTGTGATACTCTTTTTTTGATTTTACAAGGTAATCTGATATAAATTACTCTTCATTTATGACAATGTCATATCTCCGTCTTTTACCCATCCAAGTTTACGTACAAACATATTGATGAGCGGGCAGAGAACTGCCGGAAGAATGAAGGAGATCAGGAAAAGTCCCGCCCAGTCCATAGCTGTGACAGCTGTCTTGGTTCCTGCCGCAATGTCATTCATCCATCCTGTATACACACCGATCTGTCCCACAAAACCGCAGGTACCCATTCCTGAGGATACTGCTGTTCCGTTCATCTGAAGCTTGAACAGACAGGTAGCGATCGGACCTGTGATGGCAGAGGTTACGATGGGTGCGATCCAGATCCTCGGATTTCTGACGATATTTCCCATCTGGAGCATGGATGTTCCGATTCCCTGAGAAACCAGGCCGCCCCATTTGTTTTCTTTAAAGGACATAACCGCAAAACCTACCATCTGTGCACAGCAGCCTGCTACTGCGGCACCGCCTGCCAGTCCGGTAAGTCCCAGAGCCGCACAGATCGCAGCGGAGGAAATCGGCAGTGTCAGTGCAATTCCCACAAATACAGAAACCAGGATTCCCATAAAGAACGGCTGCAGGTCCGTTGCCCACATAATTATACTTCCCACTTTCATGGCAGCTTTTCCAAGGGCAGGTGCCCACCATGCGGAAAGGCCTACACCCACCCCGATGGTTACAAGAGGCGTTACAAGAATATCTATCTTGGTCTCCTTGGAAACGGCCTTGCCGATCTCAGCTGCAAGTATCGCAACAAACAGTACTGCCAGAGGTCCGCCTGCTCCGCCAAGTGCATTGGATGCAAAACCAACCGTGATCAGCGAAAACAGCACCAGCGGCGGACAATGCAGGGCATAGCCGATCGCTACTGCCATAGCCGGGCCGCTCATTGCTGATGCCAAAGATCCAACTGTATATGGGATCTCATTAATTGTTGCAACGGTCATCGTCAGAAACGGAATGTGAAACTGTGTGCCAAGGGTGTTGATGATCGTACCGATCAGCAGGGAACAGAAAAGTCCCTGCGCCATGGCGCCCAGTGCATCGATACCGTATCTCTTCAGGGAGATCTCGATATCCTTCCGTTTCAGAAATGCTTTGAATTTTTCCATTTTAAAACTCTCTCCTTACCCTGATCCGTTTCCCGTCGGATCAGTTCTTTTATTTGCAAAAAGTCTCGCTGACTTTCTCCAGTTCCTCACGGATAGAGATATGCTGCGGACAGACTTCCTCGCACTGTCCACATTTTACACATTCGTCTGCGCGCTTTCTGCCACGGCCTCCTACCAGCCATTCTTCCTGATGTGCTGCGGCAGCTTTGTTTCCGTACAGTGTCAGGTAATTCATCGCTGTGAAAGAACCGGAGATTCCGATTTCCATCGGGCATACTTTTGCACAGTAATTGCAGGTTGTACATGGGATCAGAGGAATTTTGCTCATCGCCTCTCTTGCCTTGTCCAGAGTTTCCTTCTCGCTTTCCGTAAGACCGTTAAAGTCCTTCATAAAGGAAAGGTTGTCTTCCATCTGCGCGATGTTGCTCATTCCGGAAAGTACGGTGATCACGCCCTCCAGGTTTGCTGCAAAACGGATCGCCCAGGATGCTGTGGATGCTTCCGGCTCTGCTGCCTTTAAGATCTTTTCCACAGATTCCGGAGGCGTTGCCAGCATGCCGCCTTTTACAGGCTCCATGATCACTACCGGTTTGCCGTGTTTTCTGGCAACTTCGTAGCAGGCTTTTGACTGGATTGCCGGATTTTCCCAGTCTGCATAGTTGATCTGCAGCTGTACAAACTCCATCTCCGGATGTGCGGTAAGGATTGCTTCCAGTTCTTCCGGTGTGGAATGGAAAGAAAATCCTGCATGTTTGATCAGTCCGGCCTCTTTCTGCTCACGGATCCAGTCCCATAAACCGTACTCATCGAAATATTTTGTTCTGTGTTCTCCAAGATTGTGGAGAAGATAGAAATCGAAATATCCGGCTTTTGTTCTCTCCAGAGATGTTTTAAACTGTGCAAGAGCTTCGTCTCTTGTCTTGCAGTTGATCCAGGCTGCCATCTTGGTTGCAAGCTGATATTTTTCTCTCGGGTAACGCTCTACCAGAGCTTCGCGGATAGCATCTTCACTTCCTGCATAAGCCCACGCAGTGTCAAAGTAAGTAAATCCGGCTTCCATAAATTTGTCTACCATGACTTTGGTCTGCTCCACATCGATCACACCTTCGGATTTCTGCGGAAGTCTCATGAGACCAAAACCAAGTTTTTTAATTTCTTCGCCTAAATATGCCATATTTTTTCTTCCTTCTTATTACATCCCGGAAAATTCTCCATATCAATATCATCAGATAAGCAATATTTCCGACACGGATATCTCCCGGACTGTTATATTTTTACTGCAGGAAAAAAACCTGCGTTTCTCCTATTATAACGGTATTTCTCCCGGTGGTAAATCTTTTTCTTTTACAAGTGTCAAGACAATGCCTTAATTGTGTCTGGCCAACTGGTCCGATCTTCCCCTCGCAGATAAAGATTTTTTCCGGTCAGGCAGATATTTGCAGGCTACATTCACTGCGGAGTTTTATACAAAAAAACAGGCACAAAAAAACAGCTGCCGCACGTTTATCGCACGACAACTGCCTTTTGTTTTACTGCTTCCGTATCTGTTTCTTCTCTTTTCCATAAAGAAACGGCCTTGCCACTGTCCGGTTGAAAAACTCGATCAGTGGGCCCATAAAAAATGCGGTAACAAGAGTTCCGGCCCCAACAACCGCCCCCATAAAAAATCCGGCCGCAGTTGTAATCACATCCGTCCCGATCCTGCACATGCGGAAAGGGATCCAGGTTCTTTTATCCAGGATCAGTGCATAGGCATCATAGGCGGAAACACCCATATCTGCGGTAAAATACAGCGCTGACGCAAAACACATCATTACAACAGCGATGCACATCAGAAGTACTCTCACTCCAAATGTCCTCTCCGGCAGATACCTGTCAAAAAGCTGCATTCCTTTTTCCACGATAATTCCCATAAAAAACAGATTCAGCACAGTTCCAAGTCCGATAAAATGCCGGTCCAGAAAAAACACTCCCAGCAGCATCAGTGCATTGATGGCAATATAAACATAACTGTATTTTATTCCTGCTAGATTCCACACACCCATGACAAAACAGGAATTGGGATCTGTCCCAAAATCGGATGCCTTGAAAATGGCCACACTGACACCCGCCAGAAAGATTCCGGCAAATGTCATGAGGATTCTTTTTACTGTTAATGAATTCATCTTTCTTCTTTACACCCCTGATCAAATGTTTTAAACTGATATTATCTATAATCATGCATCGAAAGGAGGAAACTCCCATAGAAAACAAACAGGTCCTGAACCGCCAGACCTCATCAAAAGAACTTCATCTTATTTCCTGCGGCTGGGAAAAATGTACACCGGAACAGTCCTACGGCCCTGGTGTCCGGCGATATTACACCATCCATTTTGTGCTGAGCGGACAGGGATATTTCTATATGAACAACCGGAAATATACCTTGAAAGCCGGACAGTGCTTTTTCATTCCTCCTGTGAACAGCTCTCTCTACAAAGCAGAGCCTTCTGATCCCTGGACTTATATCTGGATCTGTTTCAATGGAGAAAATGCTCCCATACTTTGTGAACACTGTCATCTTACTGAAGAAACTCCGGTCCAGCAGCTAAATTCGGTTCTTCCCTATCAGGAAACCATTCTTGAAATGATGACCCATCCACAGCTGACACCTTCCAGCGAAGCTTATATCCAGAGCGGTCTTTACCGGATCATCGCCATGCTGGAGGAAGAATTTCACGCTTCCTACACGACCATGGAATCCAACGAAAATTTTTATATCACACAGGCTGTTGATTACATCAAAAAAAGTCCGCTTCAGGATATTACTGTGACCGATGTTGCTGACTATCTGCATATCAGCCGCAGTCACCTTTACGGACTTTTTAAAAAACATCTTGGAACCACGCCCCAGGCTTTCCTGACTTCAGCCAAGATCATCAATGCCCGGGAACTTCTGACGATCACGGATATCCCTGTATCCAGCGTGGCGATCTCCTGCGGATATCAGAATCCTTTTGCCTTTTCCCGCGCCTTCAAAAAAGAAACCGGCATGACGCCCCGGGAATACCGGGAAAAATATCATCATGCCGAGGATCTTCTGGATTGCTGAATCACTTCTTCGGATTTACGGAACAACTACCTTTGCATTGTAGTATTCTACTGTCGCATCCATGGTCGGACCTTCGTTATCATACCAGTCGTACGTGATGGTCTCGCCGTTTTCTCCCCATACTTCCGGGCAGTCGATCTCCTCCCAGTCAAGTGGAACAAAATGCTCTTTCTGTTCTGATGCCCGCAGCATGATCTGATGAAGCTCCTCAAATTCTTCCGGGTTCAGAACTCCAGGTTTTGCGGATACAAACAGTGGTGTGCCGCTCTTTGCAAGAACGTCTGCCCACTGACGGTTTTTATCCCACGGGATCATTCCGAAAATACCTACACAGTCTGCATCAATATGATAAAAAGCATTGTGCTGTGGGAGACGGAATGCCAGTGTATTTACACCCATTCTTCTGGTACGCTCCCAGATACGTCCGCTGGTATCATCACCGGTCCGGTTCAGATGCATCAGACCTGCGCCAAGGTGTCCGATAGTATTGCAGCCGATGATCACTGCGTTATTACTGCGGGAAGCATCGTAAACTTCCTGATAAAGCATTTTTACAATTTCTGCACTGGTTTTGGTCTGGTCGTAGAAATGCCATTTCTCCATGGAATTATCTCTTAAATTTGCCTCAAATCCCCATTTTCCAAAAAGATCAAAAGTTGAAAAATCATGTTTGATCAGAGTGTATCCCCAGTCGCAGATCCGTTCGATATCTCTTCGGATATATGCCAGTGCGTCCGGATGGGACGGGTCGAGACAGTCATTATAGGAAATCCTCCACTCATCCGGGATGTTCTCATCCTCATTAAGAAGCAGACGTACCCAGATTCCCGGGCGGACACCTTTTTCTTTCAGCTTGTCTGCAAGGCCTTTCATATCCGGGAACTTGGCGTTACCTTTTGTCCATGGTCCTCCGTTGTATTCGTCCAGGCGGTGATGCTCCTGCCAGCAGTCATCAATAACCATGAATGGAGGATTTTTTACCCCTTCAGTCAGTTTCAGGATGTAATCGGTATCACTTAAGATCTCCTCTTCAGAGCTGTCGCCGTAAGCATAGTACCAGTTGTTGCTTCCATATACCGGGAACTCCGGGAAAATCGGATCTGTACACATTTTTTTACAGAATTCCTGTGCAGTCTCAAAAGTATCTGCTCCTTCTGATTCCATGCAGACGATCTGTGCGGCACGCAGCTTTCTTCCTTTCAGCTGTACTCCTGTATTACCGCAGCGAACATCCAGAAATAATGTGATTCCCTTGGTATCTGCCTGCCAGCAGCACATAGCGGAAGGGCGGACCTTTACACCAAAGCAGAGGACTTTCTCAGAAAGCTTCGCCAAAAAATACCATGGCAAATAACGATTACCGCTCATTCCATGCCATTCCACATCACCATAGGTACGTTCCCAGGCATCTCCCAGGAATCTGGCGGATTTTGGGATCTTGTAATTCCATCTCAGTTTTACACATCTCACTGCATCCTCTGAGGTGACAAATATATCCTCATGTTCACCTGCATCCTGAAATTCCACGGTAGTCGCACCGGCCGTTACTGTCGGCTGTCCTCCCTGGCATACCAGTCTCTCATCTTCTGTCTCCACAGTTACATAATCCGGTACACCCAGTTTAAAATCTGCATATTTTTTCTTCATTTCTTTCTCCTCCTGCATTTTTCCAACTATTCAGCACATCCTTTTATTGTCAGTCCAATCCAAAATGACATAGTCAAGCGGATATTCGCAATCCGCTTTGCTACGTAGCTCTACACCAAATAACTGCTCCGCAGTTTATCAGGAGGAGCTTGCACTCCTCCTGATACAAGCAAGTCCCCACCCACTGCTTATTGCTTTTCGCAACCCCGCAGGGGACTTACTTGATTTGGTTAAAATTTTTCTTCAACGCATCTCATCTATATGCCTTATTATATTGATTTTTTTTCTTTTTTCTATGCTTTAAAGTTTCTATAACATTGCAGAATGTTCAATCCGTGTCTTTGATATGACTAAGGGTGGAAGTTACTTTTTCATTTTACCGTTCACAAATTCTTCACAAAAAATTAGCACTCAAGGCTTGACAGTGCTAATAATACGTGTTATAGTACATATAGAACAAAGGAAGAGAGAAAAAAAGAAGAGCTTCCGGATGTTCCAGATAACTAAGACATCACCACAGCGGAATAAACCGCAATGGTAAGACCGACAACAGCTGGATCCCCTTGATCCGATCCGCCGGAACGGCGTTTCAATTTGAAAGGAGAAATGACTTATGATGTTCCCGAGTGTATTTGGAGAAAACTTATTTGATGACTGGATGGATGATTTTGGTTTCAGAGATAACTTCTTTGGCGGCAAGAATCCTCTTTATGGCAAACATGCCAAAAATATTATGAAAACTGATGTACGTGAGACTGATAAAGGCTATGAACTGGATGTAGATCTTCCTGGATTTAAGAAAGATGAAGTTCAGGTACAGCTGAAAGATGGTTATCTTACTATCTCCGCTGCCAAAGGCCTTGATAAAGATGAGGAAGATAAAAAAGGCAATTATATCCGCCGTGAGCGTTATGCAGGCAGCACAAGCAGAAGCTTCTATGTTGGTAATGGCGTAAAGAACGAAGATGTTCATGCTAAATTCGAGAATGGTGTTCTGAGACTTTCCGTTCCGAAAAAAGCAGCCGAAGAAATCGAAGCTGACAAATATGTATCTATTGAAGGATAACAATGACTCACTTTCACAGGAGGAGGGGAATCCACAGTGATTCCCCTCCTCCTCTTTTTATACATAACACCAGCCACTCGCATTCCACTTCGCTGCATTCTCATTGTCAAAAAATTCATAATATCGGGCATTTTTTAACAAAGTTATTAGTATTTCAGAATATTTTTTTGTATATTTTGCAGTGCATTATTCCATTTTTTTGAAGTTAATGGTATAATATGCACATTAACTAAATCTGTTTCGCAATCTTTCAGGACAATACTCCTGAACAGCCACGTAAAACACGATCATGACAGGAGGTTTTTATTATGGATCAGGACAAAATGATTAAAATCTATGCACGTAGTGACAGCCGCATTCAGCTGAAAATGATTCCGGGACATTTCGTAACTTCTCAGTCTCATATCACGCATTATCTGGACCTCACCACCATGAAATCCAGATGCGCTGAAGCGCAACGTATCGCAGCCACTCTCGCAACAAATTATGAAGCATCCATTCCGGTAGACACCATCGTCTGCATGGACGGACTTGAAGTGATCGGTGCCTATCTCGCTGAAGAACTGACCAAAGCCGGTGTACTTTCCATGAACGCTCACCAGACCATTTACGTCATCACACCGGAATTCAACAGCACCGGACAGATGATCTTCCGCGACAACTATGAGCCGATGATCAATGGTAAAAACATCCTCATCCTCAACGGTTCCATTACCACCGGTTCCACACTGAACCGTGCCATCGAAAGCGTTCTCTATTACGGTGGCAAGATTCGCGGTGTCGCAGCCATCTACAGCAGCGTAGACAGCGTAGCCACCCTCCCTGTCCACTCTATTTTCCAGGCCAGAGACATCCCGGACTACCACTCCTACCGCTCCGATAACTGCCCACTGTGCAAAAGCCGTCAAAAGATCGATGCCATTGTCAGCAGCTATGGATATTCTGTATTATAAGTTTAACCAAATCAAGTAAGTCCCCTGCGGGGTTGCGAATATCCGCTTGACCCGAATCTGCAAACAAAGAGGAAGCCATATATTAACCAATGCTTCATAGATAACATCGATATCCCTATGGCTTCCTCTTTATGATTTCTGCTTATAATTGATATTCTCTGTACATGGCTTCACGCATTTCTTTATCCGTAACAACCTTCTGAATCTCATCACCCCGGCCATCAAGGATAAGCCTGTTGATCAGAACACTAAGACGCTCCTCACCCTGGGCCATTCCTTGGGCCATTCCTTGAGCCATTCCTTGAGCCATTCCTCGTTCTAATCCCAATGCTTCAGCCTGTTCTTTAGCTTCCGCAAGCAATCTTGCCCTTTTCTCAGATTCCAGTTCCAGAACATGTCCGCCCATAACCTCACCTATTCCTTTCCGGACTTTCTCCTCGTTTCTGAAAATATAATCAGATATCCGAGTGATCAGTCCAATCAGATCACTGAACAGTTCAGACCTTCCAGCTTCAGTAATCTCCACTTCCAGTTTACTCCGGATCACCTCATATTCATTCAGCAATTCCTGAAAAAGTTGCGGATCCTCACTCATCTCATGCCCTCTTTTCTCATATCTCATGATATAAAAAGGAAGCAGCATGAGAAGACTCTTCTCAAATATCTTATCTTTTGTATAATTATCAACTTTAATCGTGGGCACTCTGTACAAATGACATTCTCCATCCGGAAAAACCACATCCACTTCCAGAAAATCCGGCGTATTGCTACCACTTCTCAGATACAACACACAAGAACGTGGAAACTCCATCCGATACCTCCGTCCCTGCTTCCTTGCAAATTCAACAGCAGTTGCAAAATCATACTCAATCATCCGTACAGCCATCGTCGTGTCATCCGTACTCTGACATTCTATGTGATAAATCTTATTTCCGATCAACAACCGCGAATCCGTAATAATCTCACCATCCACCCGCTGATACTCATTACGCAACTGCACAATCTCCACATCAGCCGGATACGACGTATGAAAAACATCATTGATCAAAGGCACGACCAGAAACGTCATCTTCTCCATCATAGTACGAAAAACATCATCAAAAATCGTATTATCACTCAAACAATACTCCTTCTGGTATCTATAATTATACCATCAAACAAACACTGCAGAAACCCTGTATACAGTTTTTATAAATATTTTTGAAAAAACGCTTCAGACATTGAAGCCAAAAGAAACCAAATAAATGGCCAGATCTTATAAGATACATAAATCATACCACACATCCCATCACAACACCACAAAAAACCATCCCAAAAATTCGACATCCCTCCAGGCGTCCAGCAACGCGCCGACGCTCTCAACCTCCCGTCAAACCACAAACAATCTCAGCCTTTCCTCCCAGCCATCCAGCACAGTGCGAGATTTGCAGCAGAAGTCCGGGTGCCGTCGTTTCGCCTGGTCATACTAAGCGTCTGAGGTGTCTCACGGAGCGGCCGGCCCATAACTCGCCATGTACGCTGATGCGTACCTGGTTCAGACAGATGGGCCTTACCCTGCGGCTTGTGGCTGCCGGGTACCTCTCCGTGAGCCACCTCACACGCTAAGTATGAACCAAGGCTCACTCCAAAGCACCTGGACTTCTGCTGCAAATCTCACACGTCCGTCTGCGTCACCTTGCCCCCACCAAACACCTGTGCTATAATCAAACTAATCAAAAAACCGAGGTAAACCACACATGAATAAAAAAGAAATCGCAGAAATAAAAAAACAGTTCACCCCCGACCGATGTTCCATCACCCGCATCTGCGGCTGTTACGTAGACGGCGAAAAAAACAAAAAAACCGAACTCAAAGAAGCCTTTTTATCCTTATCAGAAGAAGAAACTTTCAAATACTTCGACATCTTCCGAAAAACCCTCACCGGCACCATCGGAAAAAACCTCATCAACATGGAATTTCCTCTGGACCAGGAAGCGGAAGGCGGAACCCAGAACTTCCTTATGAAGCTTCGTGAAAGCAAACTCACCGACGACACCCTCACCGAAGCCTTCTACGACAAAATCATCGAAAACTACGACTATGGTGAAAACTACTACATCATCCTCATCCACGCAGTCTACGATATTCCCGGCAAATCCTCCGACGGAGCCGAAATGTTCGACGCCTCCGATGAGATCTACGACCATATCCTCTGCAGCATCTGCCCGGTCAAGCTCTCCAAGGCAGGCCTGCACTACAACGCAGAGACCAACAATATCGAAGACCGTATCCGTGACTGGCTGGTGGAAATGCCTGACTGGGGATTCCTTTTCCCGCAGTTCAACGACCGCAGCACCGACATCCACGGGCTCCTCTACTACACCAAAAACGCCGAAAACCTCCGTTCCACCATGATGGAAGAAGTCTTCGGCTGCACCACACCACTGTCCGCAGCAACCCAGCGTGACTCCTTCAATGCTCTGGTAGAAGAAACCCTTGGCGATGACTGTGCCTACGATACAGTTCTTGAGATCCACGAAAAGCTCAACGATCTCATTGAATCCCAAAAAGACGAACCGGAACCAGTTGTTCTCACCAAGTCCGAAGTAAAGCGTCTCTTTGAAGAATGCGGTGTGGAGGACGACAAGCTTCAGAATTTTGACGAACAATACGAGCTTGCCGCCGGGGAAAAATCTTCTCTGGTAGCTTCCAACATCACCAACACCAGAAAATTCGAGATCAAAACTCCGGATGTCGTGATCCACGTAGCACCTGACCGTGCAGACCTGGTCGAGACCCGCATCATTGACGGACGGAAATGCCTGGTCATCCCAATGGAAAGTGAGGTAGAGCTCAATGGAATCCGTGTCAGCGCACTGAATCCGCCGGAAGAAATTTCTGACATCTCTCTCTCCAACGCTGAAAACGAATCAGAAGAAATACCTTTTTAACCAAATCAAGTAAGTCCCCTGCGGGGTTGCGAAAAGCAATAAGCAGTGGGTGGGGACTTGCTTGTATCAGGAGGAGTGCAAGAAGCTCCTCCTGATAAACTGCGGAGCAGTTATTTGGTGTAGAGCTACATAGCGAAGCGGATTGCGAATATCCGCTTGACCATAAGGAGGATCTTATGAACAATAAAAAAATCTTATTCTTCGACATAGATGGAACTCTGCTCACTCCACATCCTTTCACAGTTCCGGAAAGTACAAAGCTCGCTCTCAAAAAAGCACACGAAAACGGCCATCTTCTCTTCATCAACACCGGCCGCACCAAAGCCATGATGCCGGAAGAAATTTCCGAACTCCATTTTGATGGCTATGTATATGGCTGTGGAACCCACATTTACATGGATAACAAACTTCTTTTTTTCCGTACAGTCCCCAACCTTCTGTGCAAGGAGACCGTAGATCTTCTCCGAAAATGTAAGATCGAGGCAATGTTCGAATCCAACACTGCGATCCTGTATGACGGAGCCTCTCCCGCACAGTCCGAATTCGGAGCCAGAATGCGAAAAGAGATTCCAATGACTGACATCACCAAATTTAACCGTGAGGACGCCTGCACATATTCCTATGATAAATTCCTCGCACATATGCTGCCGGACTCTGACGTAGAAAAATTCCGTAAATTCTGTAACGATCATTATACTGTTTTTGATCATGAAGATGGCATCTGGGAAGTAACCCAGAAAGGCACCAGCAAGGCAACCGGAATGGAATTTCTCCTGGATCGTTTTTCCATCCCGAAAGAAAACTGCTATGCATTCGGAGACAGCCCAAACGATCTCCCCATGCTGAAAGCAGCCGGTATCAGCGTCGCCATGGGAAATGCTTATGGGGGCATCGAAAAAAACTGCACCTGGCAGACAAGCGCAGTTGATAAAGATGGCATTTATCATGCATTAGAGCATCTGAATCTGATCTGATAATTACATCCCGCTCATGAACGCAAAACGGGAAGTGTACTATAAATCGTACACTTCCCGTTCTTTTATCTTGTCATATTCCGTATTTTATTTCTCTACCTCAGGTGTAGCTGTAGTCTCCGCCTCAGTATCTGTCTCTGCAGTCTCATCCTCTGCTGCAACCGTAGTCTCACTCTCCTCAGCCGCCGGTGTCTCCGTTGCCTCTGTTTCGGCCTCAGATGCTGCCGGTGTTTCGGTTACTGCTGTGGAATCTGCTGCTGCGGAGTCCTCAGCTGCCGGTGTCTCTGTCACATTCGGATCCGGTGTAGGTGTCGGAGTCTGGATTGTAAAGCTGTGATTATCTGTGATCTTAATCTTCTTGATCAGTTTTTTCTCTTCTTTGATGTCGGCTTTTTTCTTCCATCCATCTGTAGTATCGTTATAAAAATCATCCTTCTTGGTATTTGTCAGAGACTCTTTCTTACTCTCTGTTGCTGTTTCATCATTCTTGGAATCCAGTCTTACCACATACCATACGGAATCTGTCTTGATAATCTCCTCGTTCAGTGCACCTTCATCCAGTTTTCTTAATGCGGTACGGACCTCATCCGGATAAGTAGTTCCGTTAGCCGCACTGTCATCGCCTTCCTCATAAGTCGGACAGGTACCGGTTGTTGCTGTCATATCTTTAGAAATCTCATCTCCAAGAGTATTGAAGTCTGCAGTAGGATCTTCTTTAACCTTGTCAAAGAATTTCTGGAGATTCTCTTTATTTGTCTTGATATCATCATCAGAAAGATCATCTCCGCTGACCTTCGCGCTTGCATAGCTGAAAGACATCTGCTGATATTCTTTCTCATCCAGCTTCACGTCTGCCTTGGCCTCAATGGCGTCTTTCATTTTCACATCGTAAGTCTCAAGCTCCAGGAAAGTTTTCACCATATCTTCATCAACTGCAAGCTCTGCAATTGTCTCATCAGAGTTTGCTGCAATAAAGTTCTTGGCAGCTTCCTCAAGAGCCTTCTGCTCATCCTCGGAGATCTCCACATTATACTCGGAAGCGTGCTCCTTCTCCAGGCACATTTTCTCAACAGTCTCAACGGATGTTGTTACCGCATTCTCACCGTAAGTCTCATCGGAATCATCACCCATCTTGGTACTCCAGATAGACATGTCGCTTCCGCCGCCAAGATACATCCTGTACATAGCCTCAGCCTGTGCCTGCTGCATACGTGCCGCAAGACTTACAACACCAAGCGGGATCTCCTGCTTATTCACTGTCACTGCAGTCTTTGTGCCGTCGAGTTTTTTATTTCCGCAGCCTGCCATCATTCCTGCTGCTGTAACGCAGACAAGAGCGGTAACTGCCGCTTTTTTTACTGAATTTTTCATTTCATCCTCCATCTATCCGTCCATAAAAATCACGGTCCGGCTCTTATTCCATAATGCTTAATTATAAACGTTTTCCTCTTTAAGAGCAAGGAATTTCACGAACTTACACGACATTTCACAAATTATCCACAAGTCTTTCCGGGAAAATATCCGGTATCCACAGACCGGATGTTTTTTCCCGTGGATAACCCTAAGCTTAGCTGATTCTTCCCTTTACTCCAGTGGCTCTGCCAGTTTTGCCAACTCCCCCGCAAACTTCATCAACTCTTCGATCAGCCTTCCCTGTGGTGTCAGGATAAATTTCGGCTCATGATCAGCCTTAAACTGCAAACCTCTCCGGTACTGCGCCATAATAGCCGGGATACCTGCGGGATCCAACTTCGCTTTTTCGTAGAGCGTGATCCGGACATCTTTTCCAAGCTGCTTGATCTCCGTCACATATCCCTGATGAGCAAGGGCCTTCAGTCTTGCAATGGCAAGAAGATTCAGTACTGCTTTCGTCGGCTCACCAAAACGGTCGATCAGCTCTTCCAGCATATCGTCATACTCCTGCTGACTCTCAATACCGGCAATTCGCTTGTAAATATCCAGTTTCTGAAATTCGTTGCTGATGTAGGAATCCGGAATAAATGCATCGATATTAAGATCAATGGTCGTCTCAAAATCATCCATAGTCTGGATTCCCTTAGCCTCCTTGACAGCCTCACTGAGCATTTTGCAGTAAAGGTCATAGCCCACCGCATTCATATGGCCATGCTGCTGAGCTCCAAGAAGATTTCCTGCTCCACGGAGCTCCAGATCCTTCATAGCGATCTTAAAGCCGCTTCCAAGATCCGAATATTCCCGCATGGCGCTGAGTCGCTTTTCCGCTGTCTCCTGAAGCATCTTATTCTTCGTATACATCAGAAACGCATAGGCAGTACGGTTAGAACGTCCTACACGTCCGCGAAGCTGATACAGCTGAGAAAGACCATATCGGTCGGAATCATGGATGATCATGGTATTTACATTGGAGATATCCAGTCCCGTCTCAATAATGGTAGTGGAAACCAGTACATCCACATCTCCGTTGATAAAATCATACATCACCTGCTCCAGTTCCCTCTGGCTCATCTGACCATGGGCAAAATCCACCCTGGCTTCCGGCACCAGCTTCGATATGCGAAAAGCTACCTCCGCAATATCATTAACCCGATTGTATACATAATAAACCTGGCCGCCACGTCGAAGTTCCCTGCGGATAGCCTCCCGGACAGTCTCCTCATCATATTCCATAACATACGTCTGGATCGGCACACGGTCCATAGGCGGCTCTTCCAGAACACTCATGTCACGGATACCAATGAGACTCATATGAAGAGTTCGGGGAATCGGAGTTGCAGTCAGTGTCAGCACATCCACATCTTTTTTCATCTGCTTGATCTTTTCTTTATGAGTGACACCGAAACGCTGTTCCTCATCAATGATCAGAAGTCCCAGATTCTTAAATTCCACATCTTTGGAAAGAACCCTGTGAGTACCGATCACAATGTCCACCTGGCCTTTTTTGATCCCCTCGATGGTCTTTTTCTGCTGGGCAGAAGTACGGAACCGGCAGAGAAGATCCACTTTCACCGGAAATTCCTTCATACGCTGCACAAAGGTGTTGTAATGCTGTTGGGCAAGAATGGTAGTGGGCACCAGATAAACGACCTGGCGGCTTTCCTGAACTGCCTTAAACGCAGCTCTCAAAGCAACCTCCGTCTTACCGTAACCAACGTCACCACACACAAGACGGTCCATGATCTTGGTACTTTCCATGTCCTTCTTGGTATCCTCGATGGCTGCCAGCTGATCCTCTGTCTCCTCATAAGGAAACATTTCTTCAAATTCCTTCTGCCAGACCGTATCCGGGCCACAGACATAGCCCTCTTTTTCCTGGCGCACTGCATAAAGCTCCACCAACTCTTTTGCGATATTTTTAACCGCACCCCGGACACGGCTCTTGGTCTTGTTCCACTCCTGTCCGCCAAGTTTATTCAGCTTGGGTGTTTTTGCATTTTCGGAAGATCCGGAATATTTCTGCAAAGCATCCAACTGGGTTGCCAGGATGTAGAGATTGCTGCCACCACGGTACTCAATCTTGATGTAATCTTTTACAACTCGGTCCACTTCCACTTTTTCGATTCCACGATAAATTCCAAGTCCATGTTTTTCGTGGACAACAAGATCCCCGATGGAAAGCTCCGCAAAATCCTGGATACGGTTTCCACTGTACTTTTTCTTCTTTTTGCGCTTCTTCTGCTCTTTGCCGAAAATGTCTGTTTCCGTCATCACCGCAAATTTGATCAGCGGATACTGGAAACCACGGCGCGCATGGCCATAAACAACCATGATCTCGCCGGGGCTTATGATACGGTCTGTATCCTGGCTGTAAAAAGCATTCAGGCCTTCCTCTGAGAGATCCTTTGCCAGACGCTCTGCCCTTGTCCTGGAACCGGAAAGCAGGGCGATCCGGTACCCCTGGCTTTTATACTGGAGAAGATCTTTTACCAGAAGTTCAAAACTGCTGTTGTAAGAATCCACAGATTTCACTGTGAGATCAAATTCCTCATTGATCTTCCAGCCAGAACGTCTCGGAGAAAGTGCGGACACAGCCACACAGTTCCGTCTGTTCAGTTTCTTCTGTACTTCCTGAAAACCGCAAAGCCACTGCTCTGGAAGGTTCGCCTCTCCTTTTTCCTCCCTGTGCATACGGCTCTGACGGTACTCTTCCTCCACACCCTCACCGTTTTCTGCCAGATGGTTCAGCTCATCCAGAAACAGCAGCGTTTTTTCTTCCGGAAAATAATCCAGGAAAGATACCATATCCTCGCTGTCCATCTTTTCTGTAGCCGGATAAATGGTGATCTCATCTATATTTTCTAGAGATCTCTGGCTTTCTGCATCAAAACTTCGAATGGAATCGATCTCATCATCCCAGAGTTCAATACGCCATGGATTCTCCTCCGTCAGCGGATAGATATCAATAATCCCACCCCTCACGGAAAACTGTCCCGGAAGCTCCACCTGGCCAGCCCGCTCATATCCCAGATCCACCAGATCTGCTTTCAGCTGATCCAGATCGATCACACTGTCACTTTTAAAATGAAGAAGACTACTTTTGATCTTTTCCAGGGGCATCAGAAAATCCATGCATCCGTCTATGCTGGTAACCACCGTCACTTCTTCCTGTTCCAGAAGTGCCCGGATCACACGCATCCGCTGCCGGATCAGAAGATTTCCATGAATGTCTGCCTGAAAAAACAGAAGATCTTTTGCCGGATAAAAATATACATTTTTGTCATAGAAGCGGTAATCCTCATAAATTTCCTTTGCGTTACGTTCATCATCCGCAAGGATCAGATGACATGGAAAAAGCCCGGAAAGTCCATACATCAGATGGACTTTCTGGGACTCCATACATCCGGAAACATTAAGAATTCCGCGGTTTGCGCCACAGCGCTTTTTTATTTCTTCAAACTCTGCAAGGCCCTGCAGAGGCTGCAAAAATGCTTCCATACAAACCTCAATTCTTAGGCTTTTTCCTGTTATACTTATTCATCGCCGCATCCACGCCCTCGGACAGGATCATTTCTACGGCCTCTGCCGCATCATTAATTCCCTCGTCCACAAGCTTGCGGTCGCTGTCCGAAAAATGACCCAGCACAAAATCTGCCAGATCCCAGTCTTTCGGTTTCGCACCAACACCAACACGGATACGGATAAACTTCTCAGTTCCAAGACGACGGATAATATCCTTGATCCCGTTATGTCCGCCTGCACTGCCTTTTTTGCGGATACGAAGCTGTCCCGGTTCCAGATCGATATCATCGTAGATCACGATCAGCTCTGTCTCCGGATCGATCTTGAAATAGCTGGACATCTCCTGAATCGGACCGCCGCTTAAATTCATATAGGAAAGCGGTTTCATCAGAATGGCTTTTTCACCGCCGATGATGCTTTTTCCATACATGGCATTAAATTTTACGCCGCCCTGTGGGATATTATGCTTCTCCACAAGGCAGTCGATGGTGTCAAATCCCATGTTGTGGCGGGTAGCCTCATACTGCTTTCCCGGATTTCCCAAACCTGCAATTAAATACATAAAAACTCCTCAGTTAGTTGAAATATACCATCTCATCAGCAAGAGGCTCGCATACTTCCACATGCTCTGCATAAAGTACAATACCCTCTCCCTGGTATTCCATTCTCTTCTCAAAAGCAACCTTTGCGGTAACTTCCACCCACTGACCTTCTGCGATCTTCGGGGCAAAAGCGCTCTTGCAGATATATCCCAGGAATGTGGTATCATCTGCACAGCATGTCATGGCAGTTCTTCCTGGAACAAAGAATTTGCTTCCCATTCCACGCGGTTTCAGGGCACGTGCCTTGAAATGAACGGTTTTTCCCACATAACGGTCTGGGTGATCCATGGAATCCACAAACCAGATACCATAATCTTCCGGAAGGATATCGATCACCGGCGCATCAATGTCAAATGGCATCTCATCCTCAAAAAGATCGCCAAGCTCGCCTTCCTCATCCTCAAAGATGATCTCCGCACGCTGGTTAACTACCTTGATGCTTCTTCTGTAGGAAGGAAGCGGATCCTCTTCCTGACAGCGGTTAAAGATAACCATATCTGCATTACGGACCATGTCCATAAAAAGGGACTTCATGTTGGCCATATAAACCTGGAATGTGCTGGCATCCACACAGGTAATGTGCTGTTCCACACCCCAGCCCGCCGGTTTTTCCATCTCTTCAAACTTGCTTACCAGCCACATGCCATTGTACTCAATAATCACACGTTCCGGCTGATGCAGGATATCCATTGCCGCAAGTCTCTCCGGTGTCAGTTCTTCCTCGCTGTCGATAACCTCCACAACGGTGTTGCTCTTTTTCAGGGCTTCCTCATCATACTCCTCTTCTCCTTCTTCGCAGAGGATAAGAAGTGTTTTTCCCTCAACCTGAAAATAATCCTGCTGCAGGGTAAAGCTCAGGAAAGAGGTCTTGCCACTTTCCAGAAAACCTGTGATCAGATAAATGGGAACTTTGATCTCTTCCATAAATTTATCCTGTAAGATACTATCCGTTAATCCGGACAGTATCCATTTCCTTTCTGTAATATAAAATCTGAAAAATTTCTCTTATGTTCTGTTTTTATGCGATTCCAAAAAGCTCTTCCAGAGCATGCTCGTCAAGTTTGGAACCGATCACGCACAGACGGCCTGTATATTCCGGTGCGCCCTCACGGATCTCGGTTTCTTCCGGAACCATATCAAAATAGATCCATGTTCCGTCCTCTGCCGGAAGCATTCCTTTTGCACGGAGGATGATACCATATTTGTCAGACTCGGAAAGTGCCTCAAGGATCTTCTCAAGTCCCTCACGTGTGAATTTTTTAATTGTCTCACGGCCCCAGCTTGTGAAGACCTCATCTGCATGATGGTGATGATGGTCATGTCCACAGCCGCACTCACCGTCGTGGTGATGATGGTGCTCATGGTCATGATCATGGCCGCAGCCACACTCGCCGTCATGGTCGTGATGATGATGCTCGTGCTCGTCATGGTCGTGGTCATGGCCGCAGCCGCACTCCTCGTCATGGTGATGATGGTGCTCATGCTCTTCGTGATCATGGTCATGGCCACAGCCGCACTCCTCATCATGGTCGTGGTCATGGTGATGCTCATGCTCCTCGTGATCATGGTCATGGCCGCAGCCACACTCGTCATCATGATGATGGTGATGATGCTCATGCTCTTCCTCAAGCATTTCCTGCTCCAGAGATACCGGATGCTCCATAACCTCTACCAGTTTCTTTCCGTCAAGGTTCTCAATCGGAGTTGTGATGATGGCTGCATCTTTATTCAGGCTGCGAAGAAGCTCCAGGGACTCCTGAACTTTCTTCTCAGTTGCGATATCTGTACGGCTCATGATGATGGCGCCTGCATACTGGATCTGATTGTCAAAGAACTCACCGAAGTTCTTCATGTACATCTTGCATTTCTTGGCATCAACAACAGTTGTATAGCTGTTCAGTTTGATGTCAACCTCATCCTGAACACCCTGTACAGCTTTGATAACGTCAGAAAGTTTACCAACTCCGGATGGCTCGATGAGGATTCTGTCCGGGTTGTATTTGGTAACAACTTCTTTCAGGGAAGTACCGAAATCTCCAACCAGTGAGCAGCAGATACATCCGGAATTCATCTCACGGATCTGGATTCCGGCCTCTTTCAGGAAGCCGCCGTCAATACCGATCTCACCAAACTCGTTCTCGATCAGCACGACCTGCTCACCCTGAAATCCGTCTTTCAGAAGTTTTTTAATCAGAGTTGTTTTTCCGGCGCCAAGGAAACCGGAGATAATATCAATTTTTACCATTTTGTATACACTCCTTTTAACGTAGTTTGACCAGGAAGCGTTTATACCCCCTGGTTGTATCCTGTTATGATCATGATGACAGAGAAAAATTCGTGTTTCTTTCTCTGCTATCATTATATCCAATTTGTAAAACAGACATTCATGTTCTGTTTTGCATCCAGATTAAGACAGGGATGTGAAAAGCTCACATCCCTGAAAATCGTTCCTCTTATCAGCCGTTGATCATAAAGCTCATAAGTTTGTCGATGTCCTCTTTCTCTGCTGCAACGATCTCAAGTTCCGGGATCTCACCGCCGGAGAAGATGTTTGCAAGAGATACATACTGAGAAAGTTTGGATTTCAGGTTCAGTCTGTCTCCCTCTCCTGTTACAAGCTCTACTCTGCCCTTGCAGCTGTCAACTACCTCAAAAAATTTATCGATATCTGTAATATGTGTTACTTTCATTTTCAAAATCTCCTTTCTTAATTAAAGGGCTGTTCTTAACTCTTTCCGTTAGATTATACCCCAGTGTTTTTAAAAAAGCAATCCCCGCCGGGCAAAAACACTTCACAGATATTTCCTGTAAATAACAAATTCCTTTGTCACATTTCTTCAATCTCAACGGTACAGTCTTTTCTTCCTTTGTTCCATTTCATAAGATAAACTTTAAATCCAAGAGAATCTCTGGCAATGGTAAAAGGTTCCTCCCTGAGCACTTCCGACTCTGTTCCCTGTTTTTTCAGTTCTGCCTGTTTTCCCCGGGCTTTTTCCACCAGAACTTTCAACTGTTCATCCGCTTCTTTTCCAAAAGAACGATCTCCGTATCCGGCAGAAGCCTCCTGCAGTTTCCCGGAAAGGCACATTGTCACCTGGATGTGTTTTGTGCAGTGAAGCATTCCTGCCAGCTTCCGTGCTACCCATTTAAACGGAAATCTCCGATAGATTCCAAGCCATCTCACAAAAGTGCGGTCTCCTGCCTCATGTGCAATTTCTTCCATTACCGAAACAGCTCTTTCTGAAGGAATCCACGGATCTTCCCTGGGGACAATATATTTCTCCGGAACAGCCGGATAACAGCAATAATTCAGCGGCGGAAACTCCACCAGTGCAGAAAGTTTCTCCTCCAGAGCATTGCAGCTGTCCCCGCCAATATAATCATATTTGTCACGGAGGATGGCCAGACGGTACTCCAGCTGCCGCAAGTATTCATATCCTTTGACCCAGAAATGACCGATCTGACTGTAATCGTAGAGATGTTTTTCCAGAGTCAGGGTTTCAAAAAACAGTGTCACTACCGAATCGTCCTGGTGCACCACCAGAATGTATTCCCTGCCCTGATGGCTTAAGTCTGCCAGGATCTCCTCTTCATAGTCTGGCTTGTATACACCGGTCATACGGGCATTTCCGAAGACGAGAAAACTTTCTACCGCGTCGTTCATAAGATACACAAGACGTATCTCCCCATCCTGTACATAAATATCCTGAGAATCTTTTTCATTTACTGCAACCAGCTCAAACTGATCTTCACCAAGCAGCTCTGCAAGCTTCTGAAAAGCATCTGGCAACTCTTCAAAAGCCTTCTCGGAAACGTATCTCTCCGGCGCTGTTTTTCCCGCAGTATTATTTCCAGTATTCATCAATTACCTCTTTGTTCAGTTTTTCTCCGATGACGATCATGATCTCCTGGCCAAGTTTCGTTGGCTGGATACAGATCTCATGGCGGGTGGCATTCAGCTCCAGCCACTGTCCGTCTTCTTTCTTAAGAAAACCTTTTACGCGGAAAACATCTCCGCAGGACGGGTCGTTCAAGATCTTTTCTGCTGTTTCCCGAAGTTCCTCTTCGCTCTTATGAACATTCATAAAAAACAGGGAATCAAATCCACCGCCTTCTGCATAGGATTCTTTCACATAATCTTCTGCCACATACCTGCAGTTCAAGATCTTTTCCAAATCTTCGTCTGTAAAATCATCCCAGTTTTTATCCATGATTTCGCTGTCCAGACGGCGCTTACACTGGATCTGACCAAGTGCACGGTTGAGATGTTCCTTTGTGCTGTGGATCTCTTCCTCTGTAGCTTCCTGACTCCTGCTCAGAAGTACGCAACCTGCATCTGCCACCTCAGAAGCCAGCAGATAATCCGCTTCCGCAGAAAAATCCTCCGCAAGCTTGGCATCCACAATAGCGATCACATTTCCGATCTCATACCACTTATCCAGTGGTTCCTCATGGAGGGCGTCAAAAAACTCATCCACATCAAAGATTCCGGATGGTTCCACGATCACACGGTCATAACCGCACATTCCCATGGCGATCAGTTTTGTCTTAAATCGACGTCTGTGACAGTCCGCGTCACATCCACCAGAAACCATCTCCAGCTCACAGTTGTCTCCCATCAGATCCTGAAGCAGCATCATATCCACATTTACTGCCCCGAAATCATTTTCCAGGATACCGATGTTCATGCCTTTTTTCAGAAGATAGGAGGCATATTTTTTTATAAATGTTGTCTTCCCGGATCCGAGAAATCCGGTTATCAGATCAATTTTTATCATATTTCTTCCTTTACTTTATCTCAATAATACTCCTGTCCGGCAGACACCGGACTGTTACCAGTATATAATCTTTTGCCCACAAAGAAAAGAGGCGGCCCTGAAAAATCTTCTCAGAACTGCCTCTTTCCGGCTATTTTACCCTTTTATGATTATGTATGAAGATTACTTTGTAAACAGATCTACCAGATCCTGGCCATCGTCATAGCCCTGATCTTTCAGCTCCTGAACAAACCACTCATCTACGCCGTCTACCGCTTCTTTGAAGGAATCGATATCCATGTCAGCTTTCTCTGTGAAAGTCACACCGTTTTTGTCTGCCCAGCGTGCTTTGATCTCATCATCGCTGGAACGGTTGATATAACGCTCATACTCTACGGCTTTCTGGCCGCACTCATCAACAACAGCCTGCTGCTCCGGTGTCAGTGCATCGTAAACATCCTGGTTGATACAGAAGAACAGACAGTCATAGATGGCATCCCACATGGAGCAGTATGGCTGTACCTCCTGTACACTGGCTGCATCGATGGCAGGCAACGGATTCTCCTCGCCCTCTACCGTATTCTGCTGAAGTGCTGTGTAAGTCTCGGACCAGTTCATATTTGTGGCATCTGCGCCCCATCTCTTATAGCACTCCATAAGAAGATTAGAGCCGGCTACACGAACCTTCAGATTCTTCATATCATCTACAGATTTTACCTCATGCTTGCTGTTTGTCAGCTCACGGAAACCGTTCTCTGCAATACCCATGCAGTGGAGTCCGTAGCCGTTAAGGATCTCCTTCAGCTTATCTCCGGCCTCGCCGTCAAACTTCGCATCTGCATCATCATAGGAATCATAAATGAACGGCAGGGATACCACATTAAATCTCGGGTCAAATGCAGAGTAGATCAGATTGGAATGCATGGAGATCTGTACCGGATCTCCGTTCATCAGTGCCTGGATTCCCTCGGACTGGTTTCCGTTTGTCAGCTGATCCGCTGCGTAAATGTTAACCTTGACCTTTCCTCCTGTAGCTTTTTCCATGAGCTCACCGAACTTACGTCCTCCGTCAGCCCAGGTGCTTGTCTCTGTTGTGGAGCATGCAAAGTTCCAGGTTGTCTCAGGCCAGTTCAGATCACTGTAATCCTCCACGGTATCTACAGAATCCTCTGTAAAAAGATCTACCAGATCCTGTGCATCGTCATAGCCTGCACTCTTAAGCTCGTTTACAAACCAGTCGTCGATTCCGTCTACTGCTTTCTTGAAGGAATCGATATCCATATCCTCTTTCTTTGTAAAGGTCACACCGTTGCTCTTCTCCCAGCGGCTCATGATCTCTTCGTCGCCGGAACGGTTGATATAACGCTCATACTCAACAGCCTTCTGGCCTGCCTCATCAACAACCTGCTGCTGTTCCGGTGTCAGGCTTTCATAAATATCCTGGTTGATGCAGAAGAACAGACAGTCATAGATTGCATCCCACATGGAGCAGTACGGCTGTACCTCCTGTACGCTGGCTGCGTCGATAGCCGGCAACGGGTTCTCCTCGCCCTCTACCGTATTCTGCTGAAGTGCTGTGTAGGTCTCGGACCAGTTCATATTTGTGGCATCTGCGCCCCATCTCTTATAGCATTCCATGAGAAGATTGGAACCGGCCACACGAACCTTCAGGTTCTTCATGTCGTCTACTGTTTTTACTTCATGCTTGCTGTTTGTCAGCTCACGGAAACCGTTCTCTGCGATTCCCATACAGTGAAGTCCGTACTCACCAAGGATTTCTTTCAGCTTTTCTCCGGCCTCACCATCAAATTTTGCATCTGCGTCATCGTAAGAATCATAGATAAACGGCAGGGATACTACATTGAATCTCGGGTCAAATGCAGAGTAGATCAGATTGGAATGCATGGAGATCTGTACCGG